>MUGC01000016.1 GCA_002900535.1 Thermoplasmata archaeon M9B1D
AAGCCGATGCTCTCCCAAGTATACGATCGCCGATAACAGAACCATGAATTTCATCCCCCATTTCCTCAATCACTTCCAAAAATGGTCTAATACCCTGACCTTTCTTTTTTCTCCAGATTTTACCATTATCTACAACTACAACCGAGACATCTTCATTAGTAATCACGTTTTGTGCAAGTGCAATATCTTTTAACGTATCCTCATCAAGAAGGCTCATATTCCTCTCACATTGCAAAACTCAAAAAAAGTTTTTACCTTTTCGAGAGTATCAAGTATTTCATCTCTGGAATAGGGTTTAATAGCACTCATTTCAGAGGAAATCATAGGCACATCATTTTTAAATTGCTGAATGTAAAATCGTTTAGATCCTTTTAGCCATTCACCAATTTCAACGATATCTTTCTGTGTTAAAAATTCTGGTATAAAGGTTGTTTTAAACTCATAATCAACTCCTGATTTTCTTATAATATCAATTGATCCCTGGATTTTTTTAATATCGGCTTTAACACCTGAGAGATCGTTATACTTTTTCTTAGGTGCTTTTACATCCATTGCAATATAATCAACAAGTTTTTTATCAACAAGTTCCTGAAGTTTTTCTGGATACATCCCATTGGTATCAATTTTTATAAGATACCCAAGTTTTTTTACTTTTTCGCAAAAATCTGTAATACCTTCTTGCATTAAAGGCTCACCGCCTGTGATTACCAGACCCTCTATCAACCCCTTTCTTTTCTCAAGAAAAACAAAGATTTCCTCTTCAGAAATCAAACCGGTTTTTCCTTCCACAATATCTTTGTTATAACAAAAAGGACAGTGAAAGTTACAACCCACTGTCCAAACAATAGCACTCACATTATCTGGATAATCAAGAAGAGAAGTCTTTTGTAATCCACCTATCTTCATGCATTAACCATTAATTTCTTTTTAATCATATCAAATGTTCTGCGGTCTGAAAATTCCTGTTGTTTACCTTTATTCCATTGGTTAACAGGTCGTAGATAGCCAACTACACGAGAATATACTTCACAATCTGTTGTTTTTTTCTCTGCTGCACATACCGGACAAGTATGATGTTTCCCTGCAATATATCCATGATCAGGGCAAACTGAAAACGTTGGCGTCATAGTATAATATGGAAGTGAATAATTTTCAGCAATTTTACGAACTAGCTTCTTTGTTGCTGTTGCAGATGGTTCTTCTTCCCCTAAAAAGACATGCAATACTGTCCCACCGGTATACTTAGATTGTAATGAATCTTGTAAATCAAGTGCCTCAAAAACATCTGTTGTATACCCAACCGGGAGCTGCGTTGAGTTTGTATAATATGGTTCAACATCTCTACTGCCATTTCCCCCATTATATTTCTCCTGATTATATATTCTAATATCTGGGAATTGGGTTTTATCAACACGGGCAAGACGATAGCTTGCCCCTTCTGCAGGAGTTGCCTCCAGGTTGAAAATATTTCCGGTTTCATCTTGGTAGTCTGCAAGTCTACCTCTGACATGATCAAGAGTTTTTTCTGCAAAGACTTTACCTTCGGGGTCCGCAATACTTTTGTTCATCAAGTTTAGTAAAGCATCGTTCATACCAATCAATCCAATTGTTGAGAAATGGTTTTTCCAGTACTCACCAAAGGTTTTCTTCACATCAGATAAATAAAATCTCGAGTAAGGATGTAGTCCACTGAATGTTAGGTTTTCAATAATTTCCCGTTTGATTTCTAAGCTTTGTTTTGCAGTATCCATAAGTTTATCGAGACGTTCAAAGAATTCATTTTCATCTTTTGAAAGATAACCAAGTCGTGGCATGTTAATTGTTACTACACCTATTGAGCCTGTTTTCGGGTTTGCACCAAATAGTCCTCCACCACGTTTTCTCAGTTCCCTATTATCCAAACGCAAACGACAACACATACTACGTGCATCATCTGGCTTCATATCGCTATTAATAAAGTTAGAAAAGTATGGTACACCATATTTTGCAGTCATCTCCCAAATAGGCTCTAGCCCATCATTTTCCCAGTTGAAATCTTTTGTTATATTATATGTTGGAATTGGAAATGTAAATGGCCTACCTTTTGCATCCCCTTCATACATTATTTCTGCAAAAGTTTGGTTTATCATGTCCATTTCTTCGATATAATCAGAGTAATTGTCATCTTTCAAATCTCCACCGATTATTGCTGGCTCATCTGTCATGTAGCTTGGAACAGTTAAATCAAGTGTGATATTTGTAAATGGGCTTTGAAAACCAACTCTCGTAGGAACATTCATGTTAAACAAAAACTTCTGCATTTCTTGTTTTACTTCTTTGTAATTCAGATTATCATTTCTTATAAATGGTGCAAGAAGCGTATCGAAGTTAGATAAAGCCTGTGCACCTGCTGCTTCCCCCTGAAGCGTATACAAATAATTGACTATCTGCATTAGTGCTGTTCCAAAGTGTTTCGCAGGTTTACTTTCTATTTTTCCAGAAACCCCTCGGAAACCAAGCAATAATATATCTTTTAGATCCCATCCTACACAGTATGCACCAAGTGTTCCAAGATCATGCAAATGGAAATCACCGCGCACGTGACCTTCACCAATTTCGGGCGGATATATTTTGTTTAACCAGTAATGCGAAACAATGTTTTCTGTTGCATAAACATTAAGACCTTGAAGACTGTAGCTCATATTACTGTTTTCTTGTACTTTCCAATCCATCATTGATAAATAATCATCAACAACATCTATATCTTTTAGAAGACCACCTATATCTCTTATATCCTGGTGTTGTTTACGGTATAAAATATAGGCTTTCGAAGTTTTTGCATGACCTTCTTCAATTAGAGTTTTTTCAACAATATCTTGTACTTGTTCAACGGTTGGTATTTCACCTTTTTTTAATGCTTTTTCAAGGTTCTCCATTACTCTGTCTGTTAGTTCTATAGATTTTTTGTAGTCTTTTCCACCCACTGCTTGTGCTGCTTTCCAAATAGCATTTGTAATTTTTATTGGGTTAAAATCTGCGATTTTTCCATCTCGTTTTCTTATTTTTCGTATCATTTTTATTTCTCTCCTACCACACTTTGTTTTGTAAGATTTTTAATTTCCTCTTCAAATGAAGAAATATCTGCAAAACTACGATAAACTGATGCAAACCGGATATAGGCAACATGATCAGTTTCTTTTAGTGCGAGTTCTTTCTTCAATTTTTTCTATTAATTCATCTATTTCTTCATGGCTTACTGGACGTTTTTCACATGCTTTCTCTATTCCATGTCTTATTTTTTGTCTTTCAAATTTTTCACGACGGCCGTCTTTTTTTATTACATAGATTGGTTGCATTTCTATGTGTTCGTATGTTGTGAATCTTTTTCCACACTTTAGGCACTCTCGACGACGTCTAATTGACAGTGCTCCAGTATCACGAGAATCTGTGACTTTTGTTTCGATATTATGACAATATGGACATTCCATTCTAATCTCACCAGATAAACATTTGATACAACATATTGTGTTTTTAAATCTCCATCCTACATTATATAGTATGTTAGTATGATATATAAAACTTTCCATTACTTTTAAAATAAATATCATAATATATTTAAATAAAAAATCTAAATATAAATAAAAATTGCTTTTTGATTATAAAAATTTTTATCATTTTGGCATAAAATAATTGTTTTCATTCAATTTACAGTTTTATTATTAAAATAGTAAAAAGATTAAGAAAATTTGCTACAAATTATAATACTTAAAATTAATACGCCAACATGAAAACAATTCAGGTTAAGTTAATAGTAATAGGTGTAATTCATTCCCCCTATAAAAGAGTCGAAGAAGCTCCAAGACAAGGAACAGGAGACATATCAGAGATAGAAATTTTCAAAGAATATGAACGAGGTCTTACAGATATTTCGGATTTTACTCATTTACATGTTTTTTATTGGCTGCATAAATCCAAAGGATATAAACTAATGGTCAACACACCATGGGATTATAGGCCACATGGTGTATTTACAACCCGATCGCCGCATCATCCAAATCCGTTAGCATACACAGTAGTAACTTTACTAGAGAGAAATGAAAATATTCTAAGGGTAACAGGGCTTGAGGCAATAGAAGGGACACCTGTTATTGATATAAAACCATACATTAAAAAATTAGATTTAAAAAATGATGCAATATCTGGTTGGTCTGAAAATGTTGAATTTAAATTCTAACCATTTTTGATTCGCTAATTGCTTTTTTGACAAGTTCTTTGACGTCAAGCAGTTTTTCTTCCCTCATAATTTTTTCAAGTTTTGATTGTGTCGAAGGTTTATTTGGAACAGCACTACAACCCATAGACGATTTAATTGATAACTCATAAGTTCCAATTTCTTTTGCGATTTTTACCACTTCTTGTTTATCAAAACCAATTAAAGGGCGTAGCACAGGAATTTGAACAGCTTGTTCTATTGTTTTAATATTTTGAAGTGTTTGTGATGCAACTTGGCCTAAAGAATCACCCATAATTATAGCATCACAATTGTTTTTTTTAGCCATCACTTCTGCATAGCGAAGAAGCATTCTCTTGCAAAAAACACAGGTGAATTTATTGTCACATTTCTGCTTAAATGCAGAAAGACTTTTACCATGCGGGATTAATTGAACCTGAATTTTGCATTTACAAATTTTTTTAAGATGCCGTGCAAGGTCTAAGAAATTTTCTTTCTCTCTTTTGTCTGTGAAAGGTGTTATATCTCCATGAATAAGTATTATTTCATCTGCGTTTTTACTCATTAAAAAAGTTGCAACTGGTGAATCAATACCACTTGATATAAGGCTTACTAGATTCATGATGTTTCATTTGCAATATAATCAAGGTAGTCTTTAAGGCCTCCTATAATTGGAAGAACAATGATATCCGGTAATTCATATGAGTGTAGTTGTTTTATTCTTTGTATTGTTTTTTTAACATTTGTATCAACAGTTTTTGCAACTATTACTACTTCTTCATCGTTTTCAATTTTATCTTTCCATCTATAGATTGATTCGATTTTTGGGATTATATTTACACATGCAACAAGTTGTTCTTCAACTAAAGTATTAGCAATCTTTCTTGCATCTTGAATTTTACCAATGGTCGAGTAAATAATTGCTACCATAAATTCTTCCCGATGTTTTATGTAAAACAAACTATGTCTTAAGTGTTTTTATTAAAAAGTATAATAAGCTTTTGTCATATCAATTTTTGAAATTAAATCTAGAATATCAACTTTTTTTCCATAGAATAAATGACTTGTGCATTTGCAGTCGCTACATCCAAAACCATGAATTTTTTCTAGTTTTTCTTCAAATATATTTGCTATTTTACATTCCTCTTTGATGGTATTTTCTTTAAGATATACTTCTAAAATTTCTGCGTTTTGTAAAAAATAATCTATATGCCAATGAAATTTTTTGTTTTTTCTTAAATGCCGGCTGATGCGTTTTTCTAAATTATTCATCGCACTACCTATATAAATATAAAAGCCTTTTTTGAAAAATAATTTGCTAAGTTTACCAACTTTAATTTTCTTATTCTCCTTTAATTCAATTAATAATAAGTAGCTCCCTTTCATTTTTAAATCAGGGGTTTAATGTGAGGTTTGCTAAATAATAGTTTTTAACTTTTGTTATTCCAATCATACTATAATTCTATGTTTTCATATCTCTCACTCAACATAAAATTATATAGCACCACTAGCTAAAAAAGAAAAAATATTATAAAGTGAATTTTAGCATGGTTTACAGATTGCTTTTTTATCAACTAGTTCTATCAGTTTGATAAGGTTTTTCTCATCAATTTCATTCAATGAATGAATTTTAATATGTCTCATTGTTTTACCGTTCCCCTCAAAAAAACTTATCTCCTTGTTATTCAATCCATTGATTGCAAAGCCAACATGAACACGAGTTTTCATTGCGGCAATATAAAATTTACCACCTGAGTATGTTACAACTCCCCACATCATTTTTTCTTCACAAATGGGAAGTGTTTTTTGAAAAATCTCTCTTAATTTTTTTAAAATTTCTTTTTGCGGTGATTTTTGTTTTTCTATATAATCATTTACTTTTTTATTCATTTTATTCCGTCTTCCAAAAATTTAACAATTCATTATTTTTAAAGTTATTATTTAATTATAATATCTAATGGATGACATCAACTATTATTAATACAAATCGCTCCTCCACATTTTAGACATTTGTATTTTTCCTGCTTTCATGTTATTTTTTCAACAACTTTTTGAAAATCCTTCATAAAACTAGTATTCAATAACTTATTAGTAAAACCAATTGCATCTTCAAGATTCCGATCAAAAGAAACACTGCCGAGAAACTTGAAATTTTTTTCTTTTACATAATCAAAAATTAATTTTGACTCATTAATTTTCATATTCTCAATAATACCTAAAACAGGAAGTTTTAGTTCTTTTAATATATTTAAAAGTTTATCAACTGCACCAAGAGCAACCTTGGAGGGGGTAGTTACTACAACAAATTCGGATTTTTTAATAAGATGAATAACATCAAGTGTTTCATCACCTATGCCTGGTGGCATGTCGATAATAATATAATCAAGATTTCCCCATTGTGTAATAGCAAGAAGCTCAATTATTGCATTTGTAATATCATTTCCACGAAGAGGAGCAGGTTTATCCTGAGAAAAATAAACGATACTCATGAATTTTATACCAGAGATTTCATGCGGGAGAATTCCTTTTTCTTCTTCAGGAAAACTAAAATCATTAACACCAAGAATAATATGAGAAGACGGCCCATAAAGATCTAGATCTAAAAGTCCTACTTTGTAGCCCTTATTGGACAAATTCAAAGCAAAAGATGATGCCATAAGGGATTTACCAACTCCACCTTTGCCACTAGCAACGGCAATAACTCTTTTTACCCCATGAAGTCTATGATCAATGACACTAAGTCTAACATCCATAATACTAAGATTCCCCATATTTAATTAGAAATTCTTTTGCGCTCTTTCTAGTTTTAGGGCTATCACTATCAATCTGATTTTTAACAAAACGTAGTATTTCATCTTTTTTCTCTGCGTTTTCATAAAACTCAGAAAAAGATTCAATAACCGCTGATTTAACAAGCTCTATTTGTTTACCAAGGTGAATGTTTTCAATATTAAGCAGCAAGTCAGTAATTTTTCCTTCAAAATCTGGCTTATAATTAATTATAATATATATTGGAACGATTGTTTTTTTACTTTTCAGATTTTCAAAAAACTCATCAAAAACAACTTTAAATCTATTATCTGTATCAACAGATGTCAAATTTGCAATAATTAAAACAGCGCTCATCTTATGATAGTTATTATCGCTTCTTAGATGATTTACAAAAAAATTCCAATGTGGGTATAACAAATCGGGTTTATTCTCAGAAATAATATACAGAACCTTGAAACAATTATAACGATATGTTTCATTTTTAGAAACAAGCCCATCTAAATATTGATAAATCAAATCAGGGTTTTCAATAATTTTTTTTGCAAACATGTTTGGATTTATATCTTTATTTTCAAGTTCAGATATCATATTATTTCTTCCCTTTAATCTGAGTTATTGAAACACCTCTACCTGTGATTATTTCAAAATCTGGACTTTTGCATTTGGGACATCTTGTATGAACAAATGCAACCTCAGGAATGAAATGTATTGCTTCTGATTCATCATTATTTAATTTTTTCTTCATATCTGAAAAAGTCCAAGTGTTTTCACAGTTTTTACATTTTAATGTACTTTTTTCTGTTTTAATTGTAATTTTTACATTTTTTAGTTTTTCTTCATTTTTTTTTATTTCATCAAGTGCAAACTTGAAAATATCTTCCTCGATTTGTTGTAGTTGTCCAATTGCTATTTTAATTTCAGTTATTTTTTTTAGCTTTTCTTTTTCTGCAGCTTCAATTGCTGCTGTAAGAACTGATTCTGCAAGCGCCCATTCATGCATACGGAAATCGGATAAAGAAGAAATTGGTTTAAAGTTTGCTGTAGAAAAATTATAAAAATATAGGCTATTATCCCGGTTTTATGAAATACAACAAAAAAGAATTACTTAAGCAAAAAATAAAACATATCGACATCAAAAAATTTGATAGTGTATCACTAATAGAATCTTTTAATGACATGGCTTTTCAGAGTCGAAATCTTGCCCGTGCTTGTAAAATATATGATAAGATGCTTGAGGACGGTAATTGTAGCATTATCTTATGTCTTGCTGGGAGTCTGGTTAGTGCTGGTCTGAAAAAAGTAATCATTGATTTGATTAAATTTAATATGGTAGACTGTATTGTTTCTACTGGTGCTGTTGTTGTAGATCAGGATTTTTTTGAAGGACTTGGTTTTAAACATTATCGTGGGTTTGTAAATGCTGATGATGACCAGCTTCGCGAGCTTATGATTGACCGTATTTATGATACGTTCATTGATGAAGAAGATTTACGTGTTTGTGATATAACTACTAAAAAAATTGCTGATACAATGAAGCCTGGTGCGTATTCTTCTCGTGAATTTATCTATAGAATGGGAGAATATCTAGATAAAAACGGTAAAGCTGAATCTTTTGTTCATGAAGCCTATAAAAAGAAAATTCCTATTTTCTGCCCTGCATTTTCTGATAGTAGTGCTGGTTTTGGACTTGTTTTTCATCAGACTGAAAAGAAAACAAAAAGTATTTCTATTGATAGTGTTGCAGATTTTCGTGAGCTAACGGAGCTTAAGGTTAAATCAAAAGATACAGGTCTTTTGATGATTGGTGGCGGTGTCCCTAAAAACTTTGTTCAAGATACTGTTGTTGCCGCAGATATTTTAGGTGTAGATGCTCCCATGCATAAGTATGCAGTGCAATTGACTGTTGCCGATGAACGTGATGGTGCTTTGTCAGGATCTACTTTGAAAGAAGCAAATTCTTGGGGAAAAGTTGATATGGGTTTTGAACAAATGGTTTTTGGTGAAGCAACAATTACGTTTCCACTACTTGCAAGTTATGCATATCATAAAGGTAATTGGAAAACTAGAAAGGAGAGAAAATTAAATCTGATTTTTTAAAATGTTTCTTTTGCCATTTCCTTTTTTGCGTTTTGGTGAAACAATAATTGCTATTGCAAAAAAAATGGCGGAGACAATTACTATTGATGCACCTATTGGAAAATCAGTCAATAAAGATAGATAGAAACCAACCAGACAGCTAATAATTCCAATTATTGGTGAAAAAATCATTATTTTTTTAAAATCATAAAAAAACTGATATGCAGAACTAGTGGGATTAATAATAAGAGCAAAAACCAACAAACCTCCCACTAATTTAAGAGAAAGTGATACTGCAAAACCTGTGAAAAACAAAACAGCGAAAAAGAAAAGACGAGTATTCACACCACTTGATTCCGCAAGTTTACGATTAAACATAACAGACAACAGTTCCTTATAAAAAACGAAAACGAAAGCCAGAATTAGAAATGATAAAAACAACAAAAGTAGTAAATCGTTATAATCAACAGAAAAAAGACTACCCCACAAAATACGCAGAGCGGAACCTTTGGCTGCTTCACCAGGGACATAATTTAAGAATATAAAAGCAAGCGCAATCATAATAGAAAACAAAAAACCAATAATGATGTTGCTTTGCAGTCGTGCTTTTTCAGCCAATGGTCCTATTATAAGTGCCGTTCCAAATGCAAAAAAAAGTGCAGTAATTGTTGAATCTATTGTAATCATTAAACCAAAAGCAGCACCTGCAAAAGCAGCATGACTCATTGCATAACCAATACTAGACAAGTTCAATCTTACAACAAACGTACCCATCGTTGAACAAACAAAACCAACAAGTACTGCTGCTATAATAGAAGGAATTAGAAATAATAAAGGAAGTTCTATCATTTTCTCCCTCCGTTTTTAAAAATGTCATTTATTTTATTTGAATGCAAAATTTTTTCTTTTTTATCATCCATTATAATTCTGCCTTTGTCCATAACGATGATGCGATTGCAGCCCACAGGTACAAAGTTAAGATCATGTGAAACCATTACAATTGTGATTTTGTATTTTTCATGGATACGATTCAAAAGAGTTTCAATCTGTATTTTTGAGGCGTAATCTAAATTTGAAAAAGGTTCATCAAGAAGCAAGAGTCTTGGTTGCTGTGCAAGCGCACGAGCAATAAGTATTTTTTGAAATTCACCGCCTGAAAGTTTACCTATTGGTCTATTAGCAAAATCAATCATTCCCACAAGGCCCATGCTGTACCAGATTTTATCCCAATCTTTTTTTGTAGTAAAACGAAAAGTTCCAATTTTACCAGTACGACCAGACATTACAATATCTTTACAAAGAAAAGGCGCAAGGGGATCAATCTCAAAATTCTGAATCAAGTAACCTATTTCTTTTCTAATCTGAGATTTATTTTTCTTTATTTCTTTTCTAAAAACAAAACCTTCACCAGATATATAATCCAGTAAGCCATTAATTGTTTCAAGAAGCGTTGTTTTCCCAGCACCATTAGGACCAATTATTGCTACAAACTCACCAGATTTAATTTTAAGATTTATATCATATATAACGGGGATTTTTTCTCCTTCATAGATTGTTTCAATGCGTCTTAAATCAATGATATCTTGTAACATAATTACTTCTTTATATCAAATAGTTCAAAATCGGATCTTTTAAAGATTTTCTCGGAATAATTTATAATATTTTTGTTATTTACATTTTGATCAATTTCCTCTTTAATTTCTGGTTTTAAAACAATTTGCAAAAATTGACCATCTTTGCTATAAAACTCTGCCTTTATAAAATTGCTCTTTTTCAAAGAAATATTTCCTTTCCCAAGAGTGCAGCCGGAGCTTATTTGAATTCCATCGATAACACAAGACATAGGAGGAATATTATTTGTCCAAACAGTAGCATTTAATGAAAAAGGATTGCCGTTTACTTTTTCTTTTGCAATGAGACCCATTCTGTAACCAATTACAGCGTAGGGGCCTAAATGCCCGTGAAAATTTTTTATTTGTTTTAAAGCTTCATACATACTTTTTTCTCCTTATTTTCTCTTATAAATTATGAATAATACAAAGGCTAGAATTACACCAATTATTGCTATAACAAAAGCTGTATTTCTCTGCATTTCAATATTTGGAACAACGCTAGCCAATCCTTCTGTGTTTTCTTGTTTGATATCATAGATTGTAATCCCTTTCAAAAGTTCACCTGTGTTGTAACGAATTACATCAAGATATGAATCAATACCATCTATTGCCCCTGGAAAGTTTGTAAAAATAACATGCGATATTCCAGATTGTTCGGCAACTGTTTCTCCAAATTCGGTACCGCTCTGAAGGTTATCAATTATTACACAAACGCTGCCATCTGCTGCGGTTTCTGCAATATTTAATTGATCTTGTGTAGAAAGACTCTCCTGCGGGTCGTAAAATTCAACTACATCTAATCCTAAAAATTCCACAAAATCTTTCTGCCACGCCATACAAATTACATCTCGATCTTTATAATCCGCTGTTTTTATCATATTCTGCAGAAAGATTGCTGTTTGATTTATTTCTAATATATATCCATCTGCATTTTGCTGAATTTCATCGCTTAGACCTGGATAATTAGAAATTAATTCATTTCTAATTTTTTCAACAAATTTAACAGCGTTTGACGGTAAACTCCATTCACCAAGACCTATGCATTTAATTTGTTTCGCATCTGTATTTCCAGAAGAATTAATCAAGTCTTCAAGCCATGGTTCCCATCCAAGTGAAATTATAACGTCCGCATATATACATTTTTCAATATCTGAAGGTGTTGTGTCGAAATGCGCAGGGCAGGCACCACCTGGCATTATATGACTAACAGTTACATTTTCTGTTATAATATTTTTTGTAAAATCTGCAAGAGTTTCATTTGTGCAAAGAATGTTAATTGAATCTTTTGCATCTACAATTGTAATAAAACTTGTTGAAAATAATACTAAAAAGACAAATATTAAGATTTTTGATTTATAGAATTTAATCATAATTTTCCTCCCAATTGTAAAAAAATCAAAACAAAATTGAATTTATATGTTTTTTGGTAGCAAAAAATTTAAATTCGTGCTACGTTTACCTGTAAAATGTGTTACCATGACAGAAAAAATTATTAGATTTGGAGTTTCAATTGAACCAGATTTATTAAAAAAATATGACAAAATAATCAAAAAAGAAGGTTACAACAATAGATCAGAAGCAATTAGAGATCTAATCCGTAAAAATTTAATTTCGGAAAAAAGCAAAGACCCTAATGAAATTGTAATAGGAACACTTACAATGATATATAATCACCATGTGGCCACATTAACAGATAGATTACTTGATCTGCAGCATGAACACACAAAAGAAATACTTGTAACAACTCACGTACATATTGATCATCGCAACTGTTTAGAAGTATTAGTATTAAGCGGAAAAATAGGAAAAATACAAAAACTGGCAGATAAAATAAAAGCGCTCAAAGGAATAAAACATGGAGAACTTGTAATCACCAAAATCTGTCTTTAAAAATTATTGTTTCATTGCCTCATTAAGCTCTTTGACAAATATTTTTGTATCAACTCCATGAACCGTAGCAATATCACTAATTTTTTCGAAATTAGCAGCAATGCAGCCAATGCAACCCATATTGTATTTTTGAAAAACTGCAATAACTTCAGGATGTTTTTCTATTACTTCACGTATATTCATATCTTCTGTAATTTTTCCACATGACATATTTCTACACCTATAAAATTTAACAATTGTTATTAATAACCTACCTTTAATATTTATCTATTTAAGTTGCACACGGAGAAAACCCCGTATTGGTTGGGGGTTCCTTGAGGAGAGACAAAAAATTTTCACCAGTTATTATGTGATGGGACCATCCGGTTTTTGATACGCTCGAAATCTAAACTACATTTATTATATTTAAAAATAAACAAGAGCTCGTTGTAAATATTAACAAAAAAAATTAGATGTCGAATAAAACCTGAACGTAAAATGGTTTGCTTTTTTTTACTTCAAGCAGATGGTAAGTAACAGCTTTTATTTCAGAACCTATTTTATGTTTGCTCATATCAAGTTTTTCACCAAAAACAGTTGCAGAAAGGCTTTTCTTTTTCTCATCAAGATCTACTTTGAAAAAACCGAAAACAATGTTTTTAGTACTATGAATATATAATAGTTCACTAAGCCAATCAACCAATAGTTGCTCTAAATCATCGGCTTCAAGTTTTATATTGTATTGACCAATATTCTCAATTTCAGATTTATCAGTGATTATATCAAACATTCCCTTTGCAGCATTTTGAAATGCTTCTGATAAAGACTTTCCATAAGCTTTTAATCCTACATCTGCAGTGTGATCGATTAAATTATAAGCTTTCATAAATCTCAGTTAATCTCTAGGAAACAAGTGAGTGTTTAAAAATCTAAGTAATTCAAACTGTGCATCTGTTGCAGAAACAAAAAGAATCTCTGATCTATATTTTCTTCTTTTGGAAAGTTCTTTTTTATGATTTCAAGAATATATTCTACAGTTTTAACACCATCACAATGCTGCCACACAATACTTCCAATTTTATCCAAATTTGCAGTGATATATTGATCTCTTTTTATAGCTCGGCAAAAAGATTTACCAAAATTACTTTTAAACTTCGGTACTTTAAGATCGACTAATCCTTTACTATTTAAATTCCATTCGATATCAATTCTTTTAGGACGAAACTGCAGAAACTCATCAACAGTTGGCAGACGTTTTTTAGCTTTTTTATTCTGATTTTTTGGCAAAAATTTCCCTCAGTGGGATATATGCCAAAAGCACTGCAAGGAACAACCAGATAAGAATAGCTGGTAGTATTGGTGGATAATTAAAGATTCCAAGATTTATTCCACCAATTATCATGAATGCAACAGTCACACCCATTAGTGCTTCTCCAGCAATAAGTCCCGCAGTGAAAAGTAAACCAGTTCTTATAATCTTTTCTTTTGGTTTAACATCTGTCTGCTTTATTGCTAGCTCCCAATCAGAAATTTCCTCTTCCTCAGCGCTACCATATTTCTTTGCAATAACTTTGTTTGTAACATGACGTACAATTCCACCAGAAAATATTGGAATACTTAGAGTGAATGGTAAATAAATTCCAATTGCAACTGGTAGCACTGGTAAATCAATCAAGATCAAAACAAATGCAAGTACGGCACCGGCAAGCACAAATGGCCATACCATACCACCACCGAGCACCCCTTTTACAATGCCTGCCATTAAAAATGCTTGAGGTGCAGGTAGATTAGTGCTACCGATATGATAAGCTTGATCTAGTGCTTGGACAACAAGTGCAAGAATTGGTGCTGCAGCTAGAATTCCTACCATCTCTGCAATTTGCTGATTTCTAGGTGTTGCACCTATCATTTGACCACAGGTCATAGACTGTAATACATCACCTGATATTGCTGCAGCACAACAAATAACCGCAGCAATTAGAATTGCTACACCATATGCGCCAATATCCCCAGATAGGCCAAAACCAAGTAAAATTAATGAAGTAATCAATAAAACGGATACAGTAACACCAGAAATGGGATTATTTGAAGATCCCAAGAGTCCTGCCATGTAACCCGCAATAGCACTTGCAATAAATGCAAACAATATTGCAAACACAGCCATTATACCTGATACGGCCCATTCGCTTGATATATATCCATATAAAATGAATATAGGTATTGCAAGTGCACCAATTGCTAGAAATACAAATTTAAAGTTAAGATCTTGATCTGTACGTTTTTTTGCTTTTGTAGAACCGCCTTTTAAACCACTGATTGCTTCGCGAATTCCCTCTGCAAGATTTGCTCGAAGTTTGAAAATTGTGTAAAGACCTCCAACTACCATTGCACCTACACCTATATATCTAATATAGCTGCCCCAGATTTCAAAGAATCCCCAGATCATTTTTCCAATTTCCCAATTTCCGCCGCCTAATGCCATTGCGTCGGTTATCTGTGAATCAATTGCTAATCTGATTTCTTCTGCTGTCATACCAGGATCAGGATTTATTAAAACCTGTGGATCTGGAAGCCCTGTTGCAAGTGCAATCAATGGCGCAAGTATCGTCCATCCAAGAAGACCTCCAACTAAAATAAATGAAGCAATTCGTGGGCCTATTATCCATCCTACACCTAGAAGTGCAGGGGATGTAGCAACTCCACCGTATAAAACCGCTTCTTTTTCACCACCACCAATGTTATATTTTCCAATTTTTAATATTCCATGAATTTGACCAGCTAAAGTTTTTAAACCTACTTGTAGAAATTTAATAAGACCTGCTATTGCTACACCAACCACAAGCCATTTACCACTAACACCACTAGCGCTATCCTTGTTTTTAGTTGCTTTTGTCTCTTCTCCGCCTACAGTTGTCGTTAAAACAGCAGCAACTGCAACGCCCTCTGGAAAAGGCAAATCAGTTTTTGTGATAAGTGCACGACGAAGTGGTATCATCCACAATACCCCTAGAATGCCACCTAGAAGTGCAATAGCTGTTGTCTCAAGATACTGAATCTCAGTCCAGGTTTTAAGTAGAACAAGTGCAGGTATTGTGAAAATAACACCAGCTGCAAGAGCCTCTCCAGACGCGGCTCCCATCATGCCAATGTTTACTTCGAGGATTGTTCCCTTGAATGGGCGAAGCAGAGCAAAAGCCATAACTGCTCCGGGAATAACTGCTGAAACAGTCATTCCTGCATAAAGACCTAGATAAGCATTTGCAGCACCTAGAATAACTGCTAAAATTGCCCCTACAATAACTGCTTTCAATGTTAATTCAGGAATTTTTTTAGAGGCAGGAATATAAGATTTGAAATCTTCTCTCGACATGCAGAATACCTTAATAGCATTAATATAATTCCTTGTTTATAAAACATTCGGTTTAATTAATTTAGTATTTATATAATTTATTTATAAAAATTAAATTTCTATGGTATAACGAAGAATTCCAGCGATTCCATCAAAAGCAGAATACAAGGAATCCCCCTCTTCACTACCCATTGAAATTATTTCAACCCCGCAGCCAGTTTTTTCAGCTAAATCTGATAATTCGTCGATGAGATCGGTTTTTTCTTCAATAAACATCGAGTCAGAATTACCACATTTTGAACATTTTAAAGGATTAAAATTTTTAACATCCTCTTCAGTAAAAGTTCGCATCTCAGTGTAATTACATATAGAACATTTTAGCTTAATACGATACCTACGAAGATTTTCTGATAATAAAAGTGTGTCTACAACACCCATATCAAGAGCCTTCCGAGTTTGTACTTCACCATATATTGCAAGAGAGCCTTCAGTTTTAGTAACTTCTTTCAAAAATCTTTTCATTAGTTTTTTTTCCTGAGAAATCTTAAGATTGGTCATAGTTTCTGCTGCAGTTGAAACCAACTCACGCAACCCAAACTCATCTGTATAACCTGTATCAAAAGTATCAATGATTTTATCCTGAATTTCGTAATGCAAGTAGTTTTCCTCAACAAAAAACTGTTTTGTTGGACCCGGACCACCAACAAGAATGCCCTTTATTTCTTCTTCTTGTCGGAATATTTCACTTGCAATCTCACCACATTTTACAAACCATTCATGAGCAGCAACTTCAGTCAATCTTTCAAAACGACGCTGTGATTGACCTCCGCGTCCATGTTTTCCTGGAACTTGAGAAGTCATATATTTTAATAAATTAACACGATTTCCTTTCAATAAACCAATAGTACATTCACGCCGATCAATGAGAAAAAGACCGTATATATCTTTCTCGATAAGCATCCTTTCTAGAGGTTCCACATAAAAAGATGAGTCGCAGCGATATAAAAAAGTAGCAATTGGCGTAGGTGGTTCAATAATATATGCAACCATCTCAGTTTTATCAGCACCAACACTTTTATGACCTACAAAAAACACAACGCCATTTTCAGGTGGTTGTTTAAATTGTTTCAAACGGCTCATTATAGATTCTATCGCAGAAAGAACATTTTTCATCGTTGTCTTTGATTTAATATTTTGGGACTGACTATACTCATTTTTAAGATATGATGTAACATCGTGAATCTGCTTATTGGGCGGAACATATAAACTGATAAGTTCAGTATGACGGCCTTTTGCTTCTTTAAGTTCTTCAATTTTTCGCTTGAGGTCGTATTTCTGACGTTGAGTTATCTCAGTCATATTTCATTTTTTCTCCTTATTAAAATTCACATTCCATAAACATATCATTAATTTAAGCTTTACCGGCAAAACGTCAAAGCTCTACAGTTTCGCCAGTTAAAGGTGTTATAACATCTGTAAACTCCTTCAAAGGCTCAACAAGTGTTTCACGGTTATCGCTATGCATTAAAACAACTTTTTCAGGGCCACATTTTCTGGCAAAATCAATAAGCTCGCTGTGACCTGCATGGGCAGAAAAATCAAAATAAACAACTTCACAAGAAATCTTTTCATGAACACCATAAAAATCAAGCATACCTTTATCAAAAAGAAGCCTAGCGTTACTGTCTGGAACCTGATAACCTGTAAGAATTACAGCGCTTTTTTTATCATCTTTTAATTTATTCATATAACTTAAAACTGGTCCACCATCCATCATACCAGAAGATGTTAGAATAACATCTGCTTTTTGTGTAGCAAGTTTTCTACCATGATCTGAATGAACCATATTTATTTTATTAAGTGCTTTTCTCAAATTTTCTGAGGATCTAAGATAGCGAGGATATTTTAAAAAAATTTTAGCAACTTTTTTACCCATTCCATCAAACCAAACATTATATCCTGTTTTTCTTAGAATCATTGCCAGTTCCTGAGAACGTGACACAGCAAAAGCAGGCATAACTGCAATGCCCCCTCGAGTCACAACCTCATCAATTTTATCAATTAATTCTCTTTCAATTTCCTCTCTTTTTTTTGGATGATCACGACCAGCATATGTTCCTTCTAAAAACAATATATCACAATTTATGGGATTTGTACCTTTTACTATATGTGTATCTATAACGTTAAAATCGCCTGTAAAAAGTATTTTTTTATCACAAATTAACTCAAACATTAATGAACCCGGGATATGCCCAGCTGAATGAGTTTTTATTTCAAAATTATCTCCAATATTTCTAGTCTGATCTTGCTCTATTGGCTTAAGCGCATGTTTTGCTTCTTTTATATCATCATTGCTATATGGTATTGCATATCCTTCGCTTTTTGCAATTTTTATTGAATCCTTGTGTAATAAGTTTGATATTTCAGAAGTTAATCTCGTTGTTAATATCTCTTGATCTGATTTTTGGAAAAGCCAAGGTATCATCCCAGAGTGGTCTAAATGAGCATGTGTTAGAAGTACCATATCGACCTCTGGCGGACGAAGAGGAAAGCTTGGTGGTTTACCGGGTTTCATTCCATATTCAAATAAAAGTCTTATATCTCCTGTTTCCAGTACCATTGAAAGTCTACCTACTTCTTCGACACCACCGAGAAATTGAAATCTGATTTCATTGTTCATTTTGAAACTTATTTGGAAAAAGCTAAGGGTTGATTAATGTTTTGTTAAGTAATTTTTGTATAAACAATTTTATTATATGATGATATTATATGGTTCTGGGGAAAGTAGTTTATGTCCGAGATTCTAAAAATAAAATCCAGGGAAGTTCTCGATTCACGAGGTAACCCCACTGTTGAAGTTGATGTTGTAACAGAACATGGTATTTTTCGTGCAATGACTCCAAGTGGAGCAAGTGCAGGCCAACATGAAGCACTTGAGCTACGTGATGGGGACAAAACAAGGTTTTTAGGTAAAGGTACTTTGAAAGCTGTTGAAAATGTAAATAAAACTATTGCCCCTAAACTTATTGGTCTTGATCCTTCAGCCCAAGAAACGATTGATAATATTATGTTAAAACTCGATGGAACAGAAAACAAGGATAACCTTGGTGCAAATTCGATATTGCCTGTTAGTATGGCTGTTACAAAAGCTGGTGCTGCATCAAAAGGCCTAGGTTTATTTGAGTATATCGGTGAATTATTTGGTGTTATTCCTCATATGCTTCCGGTTCCGATGTGTAATGTTATTAATGGCGGAAGGCACGCCGGACAAGAAAATAGCATTCAGGAACATATGCTAATGCCTACTGGTGCAAAATGTTTTTCTGAAGGAATTAGAATGGTTTCTGAATCATATCATTACTTATCAAAACTTCTAAAAGAAAAATATGGCGCAGGTGGTATACTTATAGGTGATGAAGGCGGCTTTGCACCAAGTCAGATGAAAGATGTTGAGGAACGCTTAGATATTATGCTTAAAGCAGTTGCAAATGCGGGGTATGAAAATAAGGTGAAAATTGCGTTGGATCCTGCTAGCAGCGAATTTTTCTATAATGGTAATTATAAGATTAGTAAAAAATCATTTTCTGGAGGAGAAATGGTTGATTTCTATGTTGGTCTTTGTAAAGAATATCCAATAATAAGCATTGAGGATGGTCTTGCAGAGGATGACTGGGAAAGTTGGATTGAAATGACTAAAAAACTTGGCTCAAAGGTGCAAATTGTTGGGGATGATTTATTTGTCACAAACACTAAACGTATTCAAAAAGGGATAAAATTAGGTGCAGCTAATTCGGTATTAATAAAACTTAATCAAATTGGTACAGTAACTGAAACACTCAATGCTATCAAAATAGCCCATGACCATAGATGGACAGCAGTTGTTTCTCATCGCAGTGGTGAAACAGAGGATAATTTTATTGCGGATTTGGTGGTTGGTACTAGTGCAGGTCAAATAAAAACTGGTGCACCAGCACGCTCTGATCGAAACGCAAAATATAATCAACTATTAAGAATAGAAGAGGAGTTAGGTGATGAAGCGGAATATCTGGGAATTGATTTTAGACTTGATCATTTAGCATAAATGTTTTTATATCCTTTTATATACCAGTCATTTGGGGTTTAATTTATGAAAATATTAGTTTCAGATAAGATGGCAGTAGAAGCAATTCAAGTTTTGAAAGA
>MUGC01000184.1 GCA_002900535.1 Thermoplasmata archaeon M9B1D
GGTTATAGGTAACATATGCTTTCTCAGCACCAAGATTTACATTGACACTTACAACACCATCTAATTTCTTTAAAGCTTCTTCATTTGTTTTAACACACATTGCACAGGTCATACCACCGATTTTAATTACAGCTTTTTCATTAATCACTTCATATCCTGCATCTGTTACTGCCTTGTTTAAATCATTAATTTTCACTTTATCTTGATCATATTCCACAGATGCTGTTTCTGTACCAAGATTTACCAAAGCTTTTGAAACACCTTCTAGATTTAATAATGATTTTTCAATTGTTGAAGCACAACTTGCACAAGTCATCCCTGAAATTTTCAAATCAGTTTTTTTCTCAGGTTTTTTTACCATTTATTCCTCATTTCTTTCATATCATTTTTTATTTCCAAATATTCTTCTCGTGTGATTTCACCTTTCGCATAACGCTCATCTATTATTTCATCGGCATTATCAATAGCCTCTTTAGTCTCCGTTTTTTCACGTTGGATAACCAGATAACCTATTAAAAATAAAAAACCAGTCCAAGGAAGAATCACAAGGATAAACCATAGTAAACCGTTTTTCTCACTCTTCTCAGCATCTTTGTAGACAAGAAAAGCAATTATAAATTGAAAGATCCATACTCCAATCCACCAGAAACCCATATATGGAATATTCCACCAGTCCATCATATGGTGACCCCAGTCCATCATATGCCATCCTTCTGCATCTAAAAGTATAAACGGAAAACCTGTAAAAAATATTGTCCATAATTTTTTATCCATACTAACATTCTCCTACTCTAAAACAAAATTACCTTATCAAGTTTTTTTTCATTATATTTTCCTCTTATTTTAAATCTATAAGAAATCTTTTCACTGATATTATTAATTACCGACTGGTAATTGTATTAAATAAACTTTTCCCTATTATAATTAAAAATTAACTTTATTTTGTATTAATATGGAATATTTAATCTTAGAAAACCTTAAAAAAACAAATAGGTTATAATAAAAATATATGGTTCAAAAAGATAAATCAATTGATGCTGATAAATTTGGTAATTCTTGGGTTATTTTTTCCTCTTCCCTTTTTGTAATATTTTTGGTTTTACATTATACAATGAACAATGATTTATGGGGAGGATTAGCAGCTTTTTTTATAAGTTTGTTTTTTGTCATTGTTTATTGTTTGTATTCAGGTTTTAAAAATCGGCAAAATAAAAAAGAGATTTAGAAAAATTTTTAGATTTTCGACGATATTTTTATAGAAAATGGTAATGTTATCACTATGCTAAGAGGTGGCTATAATTTTTTTGAGATAGGGTTTTACAATTTTTTGATTTTATCAAAACATCCAATTTTTTTGCTCTAAATCAGATTTTTCAATTATAACATTTTCACCTTTTATACTCATCGGCAAATAACTTGGCCAACAACCACCAGCAGTGTTTTCCGTACCACAACTATTAATAGGATATTGTTTTCCACAGTTAAGACATTGCATAATATCCCCACTTTGACGATACCCTTTCTTTGCCTGATAACAGACATCACAGGCATCAAAAGCGACATGAATATCACCATCTGAACCTCTTACAGCAAAATACTTTACCTCAACACCATTTGCATCATAACTGTAAAACCTAGCATTATCACCAATGCCAGATACGGGAATACCCACCTCAGTCTCACTAATAATATCTGATGATTGGACCAATTCATTGTTTTTATCATAATTATTAGTATTATTTGCCATTGAAACGACTATTAAAATACTAATGCTTGCGATAAGTATGACTGATATAGTCATTATATTTTTCATTCGTTTTTTCCTATTTAATAGCTCTTTTTTTCTTCTTTCAACTTTTTCTAATTCAATATTTCTTAATTTATTTCTCTTACTCATATCTTATACCTCATATATTTTTTATTAAGTACTTATTTTTCCATCAATTAACTTCACAACCCTATTGCCAAATTTACCTATCTGTGGATTGTGAGTAATTAAAATAATTGTACGCCCCTCAAGTTGTAACTCTTTAATAAGACTTAAAACAAGTTCACCATTTTTCTGATCAAGATTTCCAGTAGGCTCATCAGCCAATAGTATATTTGGTTCATTTATCAAAGCACGTGCGATACATACTCTTTGTTGTTCCCCACCAGAAAGATGAGCAGGTGTATGATTTAACCTATGACTAAGCCCGACTCTCTTTAGAACCTCAACTGCATCATTCTCGTTAACAATACTATGATAAAACTGAGCCATCATTACATTCTCCAAAGCAGTCAGATATGGAACAAGATGATATTGCTGAAAAATCAAACCGATATTTTCTCTTCTGAACCTTGTTAGTTCTTTCTGTTTTAACCGTGTAATTTCTGTCCCATTAATATGTACAGATCCTTTTGTTGCTGAATCTAAACAACCAATAATATTCAACAGCGTTGTTTTCCCAGAACCTGAAGGCCCCATAATAGAGGTCCATTCACCTTCAACAATTGATAAACTTAGATTATCTAAAGCTTTTGTTTTACTATCATATATTTTTGAAATATTTCTTACTTTGATAATATCCTTTGACATTTTTTTCACTCACCTCTTAAAACAATCGCTGGTTCAACTTTAACTGCTTTTCTTATAGGAAATAAACTTGCAATAAGTGCTACAGCAATTGATATTAAAAGAACGATAGGAATAATCTCATATCTAGGATTGATTAACGTATTAAAAACACTCAATCCAATAAATTGAGAAACTATAACCCCGATAATAAAACCAGCTAATCCTCCTATCGCACCGATTATTGCCGCTTCAGAAAAAAACAATGCAACAATTTTTTTATTTTCCGCTCCTACACTTTTCATCAAAGCTATTTCTTTTTTACGTTCGATAACACTAGTTGTCATAGTAGTCATTACACCAAGAGCAGAAGCAAGTAGGGCAATAATTGTAACAAGAAACATCATATTTTCAACCTTACCAAGGATATTCATTTCAGCGCTAACAAGTTGCTTAACAGTACTACCTTCAACATAAGGAATTTTTTCTTCTATCTCCTGAGCAAAAGTATCAACAGGACAAGCATTACATAATGCAGATACCTGAATAGTATGCACTTTATCTTCCCGAGCTGAAATATTTTGAGCTAATTGTAAATTTACAAA
>MUGC01000185.1 GCA_002900535.1 Thermoplasmata archaeon M9B1D
AATTAACGAGGAAAAAGGAATTGGTAAAACAATTGATTCAATAAACCAAAATTTTTTTAAAAAAAACAAATGGGACCTAGAAATAATAATAGTAGATGGCAACTCCAAGGATAAAACCCAGGAAATAGCAAGATCTAAAGGCGCAAAAATAATTGTTGAAAAAAGAAAAGGCTATGGTAGAGCATATAAAACAGGAATGCCACAGGCAACAGGCGATATCATTGTAACAGGTGATGCTGATGCAACATATCCTTTTGAACGCATCCATACATACATTCAGATGCTTTTAGACGAAAACCTTGATTTTATCACAACTGATAGATTTGCAGAACTAGGTCATGGGTCTATGAGTGTTAAACATTATTTTGGAAACACCATTCTTAGTTTAGCTCTCAGATTCTTATTTTTTATAAAAATCCGTGATTCACAATCAGGTATGTGGATTTTTAAAAAAAACATTCTTAAAAAAATTCAACCACTAGAAATTTTTAATGATGGTATGCCTTTTTCAGAAGAAATAAAAATAGAAATGTTCACAGCAAAAAACGTGAAATCAAAAGAGATACCATCAGCATTATACACTAGAGAAGGAAAGGTTAAACTAGAAAGCTTCAAAGACGGATGGAAAAACCTTAAATTTTTATTTAAAAAAAGAATCAGCTAAAAATTCTTTATCCGACGACAGACATTTCATGTTCAATTCTTTTATCTTTAAAACGATCAAGGCTTAGACTCTCAAGAACTTCAGATTTTTTATCATCAACAATAAAATCAGATAAAAGCTTACAAACCATCGGTGAGAGCATAAAACCATGTCCACTAAAACCATGACAATGGATAAAACCCTTAACATCCTTAGTTTCACCAAGAATCGGACGTGCATCTGGTGTTACATCATAAAAACCAGTCCAATGCCGAAGCATATTAACATGTTTCAAAACAGGTGCATAACGGGTTAAAACACGAGCCATATGTTGCATAAAAGAAACAGTAGGCATCGTCTTATAACCCACTTTTTGTTCAGGTATAGGAATACCACCAATTATTTGCCCTTCTTTCTGCTGACTAAAATAAATCCCATCTTTAAAGGATATAACCATAGCCTCAAACATAGGTTCTAAACGCTCTGTTACCATTATTTCCTTTCTAATTGGAACATTTGGAACCTTTATTCCCACCATTTTTGCTATGTCCTTAGACCATACACCCGCGGCATTGATCACAATATTTGTTTTAACCGCACCTTTATTTGTAACAACCTCTGTAACCTGTTTTTTTTGAGTTTTAATACCAACAACCTCTGTATGAGTATAAATTGTTGCACCACATCTTTTAGCAGCATTTGCATACGCAAAAGTGGTTTTAAAAGGATTAGCGTGTCCATCAGTTGGACAAAACGTTGCACCAATAGCATTCATACCTTTTACATCAAGAATAGGAACAACATCATTAATTTCCTGGGGATTTAGAATATCTACTTTTAAACCCAGGGATCTTTGCATTTCAACATTTTTTTCCGCTTGCTGCATTTCTTTATCATCATGTATAGCAATAAGATAACCACCATGACGTAAATCAATATCTTCCCCTAACTCTTTTGAAAGTTTTTCAAATATTTTAACACTATCAATTGCAAGCAATGTATTATCCCTAGTCGACCACTGCTGACGAATACCCGCACCACAAGCACCAGTCGCACCAGAAGTAAGATAATCACGTTCAAAAACAACAACATCCATATCTCTCTTTGCAAGGTTATATGCAAGTCCACAACCGTTCACACCGCCACCAACAATTACAACATCTGCTCTACTTTTCATTTTTCATCACTTGCAAGAGTACCAAGACTAACAGGAACAATCGGAGGCCTAGACGTTGGAAGATCTCTTCTTGATACTTTTTTCCCTGTTTTTTTTTCAAGAATTTTCATAATTATTTGAATACAAACCCGACCTTGACAAGGACCCATACCAATACGAAGCTTTTTTCTAAGCTCCTCAAGATCGGTATAACCCTCATCAATTGCTTTTTCAACATCTTCAAGGGTTATATCCTCGCATCTGCAAACAATAGCCTTATTTTTCATTTTTTTACCCGAATATTTCTAATCTCCATAGCAAGATTTTTACTTGATTCAATTGTTATAATCATAGTTTTATTTTTTTTTCTGATTTTTCTAACAACAGCAACACCAACAGTTTCACCTTTTCTATCAAGTGCTTGAACACTGTCACCAACCTCTGGAACAGGATAAAACTCATAAGGAAGAGTGATTAAAACCTTATCATCAACAACTTTTATAACAAAAATTGCAAGACCTGGGCAAATACCAACACATTGGCCACAAGCAGTACATTTATCATAATCCACGATGGGGGGAGCATTAATATCTTTCATAGATATCGCTCCAAAAGGACAAGCATCAACACAAGGATTACAAGGTATTTCTTGAACGCACTCAATAAAAGCAACCCCTTTTTCAAGTTGCTTATCTGAAGGAAGCACTAGATCATCCAATGTTAAAACACCGTCTTGTTCATATTTTTTCATTTTCTATCCTCAAACAGTTTTTTAATTTTATTTTTCCCAACTCGTGGTTTTTCACCAAAAGGCCCCTCTCTTAATCTCTCCAACTCTTCTATGTACTGTTTTTTTAATCTTTTTGTATTTTTATCAAAACCAATTGAAAATGCAGCTGATACACCAGCTATTTTTCCCTCTATCATAGCAGTTGATGCTTCTTCTATACCAGATGAATCTCCAGCAACATACACATTTGGAACCGTTGTCTGCATATCCTCATCATGAAGAGCGACAAATCCACCAGCTTCACCAACAAACTCCATTTCTACACCTACTTGTGAAAGAAGCCTAGTGGAAGGAGTTAATCCCACTGCAAGACACACTGTATCACAACTAACTTTTTCTTGAGAACCAGGTATAGGCTGCCAGTTTTTATCAAGTTTTACAACTATTACACCCTCGACTTTATCTTTTCCGTATACTTCTTTTATCGAATGTGATGTTTGAATTGGAACACCACATCTACGCAGTTTTGCAGCATGCACATGATACCCACCTATTATAGGCATCGCCTCTACTACCCTATCAACCTTTATCCCTGCCTGCAAAAGTTGATATGAAACAATAAGA
>MUGC01000186.1 GCA_002900535.1 Thermoplasmata archaeon M9B1D
GTCCTCCATCTAATTGTCCAATAGGTAAAAGATTAAGAGAAGTTAAAAAAAGTCCAACCCATCCTGCAAAAAGTGTCGGATGCATTGATGCATTATCAGGAATTATAAAAAAATTACTTAGTCCTTGTAAAAGCAGGGGGTATGTGACATCAAAAGGTGGTCCCTCTGGTGAAATTGATATCGAAGTTTGTTGCATTAAAAAAAGACCGATTATGCAAACAGGAACTGCAACAAGAAATCCACATATTGGACCAGATATACCCACATCTAATAGTGTTTTTCTATTCGGAATTGGCTCTCTTGTTGAAATAATGGCTCCAAATGTTCCCAAGATAAATGGAGGTGGTAATGGAATAAAAAAAGGCAAAGATGTATCTAGCTTGTGTTTTTTTGATGTTAGATAATGTCCCATTTCATGGATACCTAATATCGACATTAAAGGTATTGAAAAAAAGATAAATCCATTAGCTAGATACGCTAAGGATAGTATTTCATTCGAACCATCGTAGTAACTCCATAGAGTTGATCCTGCCAAAGTTGTTGTAAAAATTGTAGCTATTAGAAGGATAATATTAATCCAAATAGGTTTTTTTTTCCTCTTAGACTTTTTTATTGTATATATGACCTGTTCTCCTTGTTCATATCTGAGCATTGGAATGTATCCTTTTTCAGAAAGAGATATTCTAAGTAAATCAAATTTTTCTTCTAATTTTTCTTCATCAATCCTGCAAAAAAATGCAGCTGTTTTTTTGTCGTATTTGTAATTATAAAATGGAAAATGTTTGCCGATTTCTGTTTTCAGTAATTCTATGTCTAACTCTGTTTCTATGTTTTTTTCATCAAAAGGATTCCAATTGTAAGAATTACTCATTTAGAGTGTCAATAAAAGATTTGTTTAATAAAGCCTTCGATATAAAAAAGATTTTCTTTTGCAGCATCTTTATTTATGTCTTCCTTAATGCCATTTAAGTGAAATAATATGGTTGTAAACCTGGTAATAGGCACTCAGTGGGGCGATGAAGGCAAAGGAAAAGTTGTAGATTATTTTTCTAAAGATGCATATTATGTCGTTCGTTTTCAAGGCGGTAACAATGCTGGTCATACAATAAAAGTTGGAAAGGAAGTATATATACTTCACATAATTCCTTCAGGTGTAATACAAGGTAAAATTGGGTTGATTGGAAATGGTGTTGTTATTGACCCTGAAATTCTTATTAGTGAAATAGATCAATTAACAAAAAAAGGTATAAAACCTAAAATTCTAATAAGCGACAGAGCAAACATAATAATGCCTTATCATAAAATTCTTGACGGAGCAGAAGAAAATCTTTTAGGAAACAGAAAAATAGGAACCACAAAACGTGGTATAGGTCCATGCTATAGTGACAAAATTGCAAGAAAAGGAATAAGAGCAATAGATTTAATAGATAAAGCATCTCTGAGTGAAAAACTTGATAATATTATTCCTATCAAACAGAAAATATTAGAGATATATAATATAAAAGAGAAATTAAACAAGAAAAAAATACTTGAAAAATATCTTTATTACGGTGCTTTTTTAAAAAAATATATTGCCTCTACTCACATTGAATTAAATAATGCAATAAAATCTGGTAAAAATATTTTACTTGAAGGTGCACAAGGTACAATGCTTGATGTCGATTATGGTACATACCCATATACAACATCCTCACATACTATAGCTGGGGGATCAGTTATTGGAGCAGGCGTTAGCCCAAAGCATTTTAATGAAATAATAGGCATTGTAAAAGCATATACTACACGAGTTGGAGAAGGTCCATTGCCAACTGAACTATTTGATAAAAATGGTAAATATTTACAAGAAAAAGGTCATGAATTTGGAACAACTACGAGTAGACCAAGAAGATGTGGATGGCTTGATCTTGTAGTTGTTAATCATTCGTGTATGATTTCAGGTGTTACAAAGCTTGCAATAACTAAACTAGATGTACTTGATGGTTTAGATGAAGTAAAGATTTGTATTAATTATAATCTTAACGGTAAAAAAATTGATTATTTTCCTTCAAAAATTGAAGATGTTGAAAAATGTAAACCGATTTATAAAAAGTTAAAAGGTTGGAAAAAAATCGATAAAAAATCATCAAGGTTTTCTGATTTACCAAAAGAAGCACAAGATTATTTGAAATTCATTGAAAAAGAAGTAAGAGTCCCTATCTCAATTGTTTCAATTGGACCTGGAAGAAAAGAAACTATAGAATTATAACTTTGAATTTTTTGGAAGATATTTTTGTGTGGGATTTTAGACCAAGTAGAATAATCAAATATTCCTTTTCACGTTTAAAGCAGTGTTTATCCAACGTAAGTAAGAGTTACAAGCAGCTCTAAGCGAACTTATATCTTTTGCTTCAATTTCTAAAGAAAACGTTTCTTTTTCTAGTGAAACTTTTACTTTTGTTTTAGGAATTTTATTTTTAATCTCAGGATCTAGCGAAGAAGCAATAACTTTTGCTTCTTCATTAGAATCGAAATTAAAAATAAAACATGCTTTTTTCATAAAAAAGAAATTATTTAGATTTAATTTTTTTGGCAACAGTTGGTCTTTCTTTGTAAAAGATTTTGCTCCCGCAATATGGACATTGCATTCCTATGTTTTTAACATCAAATTTCACGCTTTTTTTACAAAGTCCACATTTATATCCGGTCATTCTTTTCCACCTTTGATTTTATTTTTTGATTCTTTTGCTACCTTTTCTTTCGGTTTTTCTGTTTCCTTTGTCGGTAATTCTGCTTCACCGCGTAACATTTTTTCAAAGTTTTGACCGGATTCGGTTTTTGGGTTATATGCACCGCCTGCAAATTTAACACCACATTTTCTACATTCCCAGACGCTAGTACTTAACCGTTTTACTTTTTGATGACCACAGTTTGGGCATACATGTTTTGCTTTTTGTATTATTTCTACATTTCTTACTCGGGTTCTAGCACGAACTCCATATCTTGCTTGAAAGCGGCCTGCAGGCCCCACTTTTTTAGTCCTTTTTGCCATAATTATTTACCCACGCTTTTATATAATTGTTCTCTGATTTTACTGCCGTTATCTATGGAGGATTTAATAACTTTTTTAATTTCGTCAACAGAAAAACTTCCATTTAAACCTTTCTG
>MUGC01000187.1 GCA_002900535.1 Thermoplasmata archaeon M9B1D
CTTCCCCCATTTTGAGTAACAATTTTATAATTTTAACCCTGGCGATATTAGGCAGAATAAATAAATTTTTCTATAAAGATTACGGCAATTCACTATAAGATAATACCCGAAACCTGTAGGGTGTAAAATTTACTAACTGTTTTATATTGAATAATCATACGTTGCTTTAATCTAGTTTCTTTCTGTTAGATTACCATTTAAATATGTTTTTAAATTAATTAGTTTTTTTGAAATTTCAGATTTAGACAAGAAAAAATGGTGGATTAAGAAATGTTAATAATCTATAAACGAGTAATTGAAAAACAAAAAAAGAAAAACAAAGAAACAGAAACTATACAATTATAGGCTTGATAAAGTAAAAAGCGTAGATTTTTTTAAAGTTTTTATGCTATTTTTCGTAAAAAATTATTTTCCCTTAAAAATAGGTTTTCTTTTTTCAACAAATGCTGCAACACCTTCTTTAAAATCTTGAGACCCTGCAGATTCAGATGCTGTCTTGCTTTCAAGTTCAAGATGATCTAACATATTGTTTTCAAGGCTTTTATTAATAAGCATTTTTGCTTTTCCAACGGCAATCGGAGGAAGTGTTCTAAATTTTGACGCATATTCTTCAACCATATCATCTAATTCCTCTTTTTTTACTACCTTATTTACAATTCCGATTTCTTTTGCTTCTTCAGCCGAGAAAACCTTTGAAGTAAGAATATACTCACAGGCTTTTTGATAACCAACAATTTTAGTAAAAAACTGTGTCCCGCATCCTGGTGCAAGCCCTATGTTAATGAAAGCCGAGCAAAATTTTGATTCTTTTACTGCAATTATTATATCGCAAGCAAGAGCAAGAGAAAGCCCGGCACCGAATGCAGCTCCATTAATAGCAGCTATAACCGGTTTTTCCATAGTCCTTATTTCTATCACGCATTTATGAATCGATTTTTTTGTGAGTTCACTTAAAAATTTTGGTTTATCTTTTGCTTTATGCATCTCTTTGACATCACCACCCCCACAGAATCCTTTTCCTGTGCCTTTAATCACAAGAGCTCTAATTTTATTATCTGTAGTGATTTTTTTTAAGACATCATATAATTCTTTGCCTAATTTCATGTCAAAGGAGTTTAACCTCTCTGGTCTGTTTAATGTAATATATGCAATTTCGTTTTTTACTTGAGTTGTAAGCGTTTCATATTTCATTTTAATCGTTTCTGAGAACATAGCAACTATTATAAAATTTAGCGAAAAATATTAATAAATAGTTAACTATGCGCCCCGCAATAGTTAACAATGGAGGCAACAATTTATGGAGATAAACATGTATGTTGATAGATATAAAAATGTAAGATTAAATTTATTCAAATGGAGATATGAGTTAAGTTTTGTTTATAAAATAGTTCTTGCGTTAGGCTTAGCCTGTTTAACAGGCTTATTAGCACAAATTAGGTTTTATATCCCTGGAACACCAGTACCTCTTACAGGTCAAGTTTTTGGGGTGATTTTAGCTGGTGTTTTACTAGGAACTTGGGGTGGAATTAGTCAGATACTTTACCTCGGAATTGGCGCAGTTGGTGTGCCATGGTTTGCAGGTTTAGGCGGTGGTTTAGCTTATCTTGTAGCAACACCTACACTTGGATACCTATTAGGTTTTATTATCGCAGCATTCTTTATCGGGTTTATAGTTGACAGATATCTAAAATCCAGAAAATTTCTTAGCATGACATTATTAATGCTATTTACTACCTTCGTGTTGATATATGTTCCTGGTTTAATATACTATTATTTTTGGTTTGGTTCAAGTTTAGGTCTTATTGAGTTACTTACAATGTGCGTTCTACCGTTTATTGCTGTTGATATTGTAAAAGCAGTATTAGCCGCAGGAATTGCAACTACTATCACACCTAAAACATCATACGGTCGAGAAGTTGATAGCTAATCAACATTTTCTTTTTTTTTGTTTTTATGAGAATAAAAATTTTAGAATTATTAACTGAAGAAAATTTTGTTTCTGGTGAAAATCTTGCAAAAAAACTCAACGTGTCAAGAACCGCAATTTGGAAACAAATAAAAATTTTACAAAAATATGGATATAAAATTGAAACTGTAAAAAATAAGGGTTATCGTTTGATTTCCAGACCCGATATTCCAATTTTTGAAGAAATTACAGAAAGACTTAATACAACAATCATTGGAAAGAAAATTTTTTATTTTAAAACAATAGATTCAACTAATATTTATGCAAAAAAATTAGCAAAAAATGGCGTTGAAGAAGGAACGATTGTTGTTTCCGAGATTCAAAATAGTGGCCGTGGTCGTAAAAATAGATCTTGGTCTTCACCAAAAGGTGGCCTTTGGTTTTCAGTTATTTTATATCCTAATATCCCGCCACAAAAAGCTATGCTTGTAACAATGACAAGTTCTGTTGCCGTTGCTCAAGGAATTACTGAAACTACTGGCCTAACTCCAGTGATTAAATGGCCAAATGATGTTTTAATCGACAATAAGAAGGTTTGTGGTATTCTGACTGAGTTGGATGCCGAGATGGATAAAATAAACTATTCCGTTGTAGGCATTGGAATTAATGTTAATAATGTAATCGACAATAATTTAAAAGATACTGCTACATCTCTATCTAAGCAAACTAAAGCAAATATATCACGGGTTAAACTTCTTAGATCAATTATCAAAAATTTTGATAAAAATTATTCCAAATTGATTGATAAAGATTATAATTCTATTAGAAAAAATTGGTTGTCATGCTCTAATATTATTGGTAAAAGAGTTCAGATTACTGATGAAAAATCAGTAGTTGATGGGCTTGTTACCGATGTTGATGACAACGGTTGTTTAATTGTTAATACTTCCAAAGAAAACGTCAGAGTTGTTAGTGGCGATTTAACAATTTTATTATAATTTTATTAATTTTTATGATTCTTTAGCAAAATATTTATATGTTAACAATGGTTAACTATTTACATATTCACATTATAGGTGGAGGTGAAAAAATGAGAAAAACCAAACAAATTTTAGGAGCAGTTGTAGTAATTGCCGTTGCTTTGGCTTTTGTTTTGCCAAGTTCAGCCGTAGTTACTAACGTACTAACTAAAGAGAAAATTGACCCGTTATGGATTGGTAAAGAAAGAAAAGCATGGTCAAAAGAAGACATGTCGCTTCCATTATTGCAGGGAGATAATGTACAAATTTCAGGATGGGCTGAAGGTGATGATAGACGTCCAGCTATAACACAGGTATCTGATGGTGCTATTTTTGTAACATATCAAAATGATGCAGATATTTTTGCATCTGGTGCAGGCTTTGCATTTTCTTCGGATCCTCTTGATCAAGAAGCATGGTTTAATAATGGTGTGATACTAACACTTCAGGGTGTAGAAATCATATATTATCCTGATACTGCAACCTGTGAACATCCAGATTATCAATTAATGAATGTTTTTGTTGCAATAGACACAGAGGAA
>MUGC01000188.1 GCA_002900535.1 Thermoplasmata archaeon M9B1D
CTTGATTGGCTTGGTGAAAAAAATAGTGCAACTAAACTTGAAAAAGCAATATCAATAGTTATTAAAGAGGGAAAATTTAGAACCTATGACATTGGTGGAAAAAATACTAGTCTTGAAGTTGCCAAGGAAATTGCTAAAAAATTTGATGAAAACTAAATTCTATTGTTAATAATCTTAGAAAAATCTATAAATAAATATTTGTTACCCGGTGACAAACTGGGGTTTATTTTATGGTAAAGAAAAAGGTACTCATCATGGGTGCAGCAGGAAGAGACTTTCATAATTTTAATGTTTATTTTAGAGATAATTCAGATTATGACGTTGTTGCATTTACTGCAACACAAATTCCAGGTATTCACGGAAGATGCTACCCACCAGAATTAGCAGGTAAACTTTATCCTAAGGGAATTCCAATTTATCATGAACAAGATGCTGCGAAAATTATTAAAGAACATAAAATCGACATGGTTGTTTTCGCCTATTCTGATTTACCCTATAGCTATGTAATGAACAAATCTGCGCTTGTAAATGCAGCAGGTGCTGATTTTGTTTTGATGGGAGAAGAGCATACTCAGATTAAGTCAATAAAACCTGTAATTGCAGTATGTGCTGTTAGAACAGGTTGTGGAAAATCACAAGTATCACGTGAAATATTTAAAATTCTTAGAAAAAAAGGCATTCGAGTTGCAAGTATTCGACATCCAATGCCATATGATACAGATTTAAACATGCAAACTGTTCAAAAATTTGTGACTTATGAGGATCTTAACAGGTTTAGAACAACAATTGAAGAACGCGAAGAATATGAACCCTATATTGATATGGGTGGAATTATTTTTTCAGGTGTTGATTATGAAAAAATCCTACGTGAAGCAGAAAAGGAAGCAGATGTAATTATTTGGGATGGTGGTAACAATGATTTTTCATTTTATAAACCTGATTTGTTAATTACGATTGCAGATCCGCACCGTGCAGGTCATGAGGTATCATATTATGCAGGGGAGCTTAATTTTCGAAGTGCAGATGTAATAATTATAAATAAAATTAATACTGCAGACAGACAAAACATAGAATTAGTAAGAAACAATGCAACAGAAATAAATCCAGATGCTGCAGTCATTATGGGTGTGTCAAGTGTTTCTGCAGAGGGAAAAGAAAAAATTAAGGGAAAACGTGTACTTGTAATTGAAGATGGACCAACTGTTACACATGGCGGTATGCCATACGGTGCAGGAACCGTTGCTGCAGAAGATGCAGGTGTAAAGGAAATAATTGACCCGCGACCATTTGCAGTGGGATCAATAAAAGAAACTTTTGAAAAATATACTCATCTTACAAATGTTCTTCCAGCAATGGGTTATGGAAAAAAGCAAATATCTGAGCTTGAAAAAACAATAAATAACGCCGATGCAGAATATGTTGTATCCGGAACACCGATAGATATAACACGAGTGCTTTCTTCAAGTAAACCAATACTTCGCGTAAAGTATGGTGTTGGTGAAGAAACAGTATCAGAGCTGGAGAAAATTGTTGAAGATTTTGTTAAAAAATATCTCTAATGAAGTTTTCCACCTTCATGGGCAAAATGTGCCAAAAGCGCCTCTAGTTGTATATGAGCATTGCTTCCTTCTATTAATCTGAATTCTGTTTCCCCTGTTTTTTCTATGAGTTTTATTTTACTTTCATCAGGGATTGATAAGTCAAATATGCTCTGATGAATTTGTTTTATTATTTCTTCACCAGAGAGGCCATATTGGATTAAAAGATCATATAGTTGGTTTCTTGCTGCCATAAAATTTCCTGTAAGAGCGGTGTTTATCAAATTTTTGATATCCTCGGGTTTCGCAGTTGCTGTTGTCTCGTATAAAGCCTCTGCTGTGATTTTTTTACCTATAGATGCACCAACCTGAAGAACATTTATTGCTTTTCTCATATCTCCACGGGAAATAAATATAAGTGTTTCAAGGCCATCATGAGTGATTTCAAGTTTTTCTTTTGATGCTATCATTCTCATATATTTTTTAATATCCTCAGGTTTTATTGGGCTAAAACGAAAAACAGCGCAACGGGATTGAATAGGCTCGATTATTTTTGAAGAGTAATTAACAGATAAAATAAAACGGCAGATATGTGAATATTTTTCAATTGTACGTCTTAAAGCAGATTGCGCATCATTAGTAAGAGAATCTGCTTCGTCTAAAAAAATTATTTTAAAATTTGCTTTACCAATTGGTGCCGTTCTTGCAAAATCCTTAATTTTTCCTCGAATTATTCCGATACCTCTTTCATCACTAGCATTAAGTTCATTAAAATTTTGTTTCCACGACTCACCGAAAAGTTCTTTTGCAAGAGCAAGAGCACAAGTTGTTTTACCCGTTCCTGCGGGTCCTGCAAATAAAAGATGAGGAACATTTTTTATTTTAACATATGCCTTAAGCCGTTCAACGATTTCATCTTGACCAGCAACCTCAGATAGAATTTTTGGTCGATATTTTTCAATCCAGATGCCCTCCATTAAAAATCCTCACGGTAAATACACTTCTTATCTTAATCTTTTTCCTGCAATAGGTTTGTAATAATATCTGAAAGTCTGTCAATATTTTTTGTAAAACTATGATCGTCTTCAAAAAACAAAATTTTTGCATTTTGTTCTCTGGCAAACACTTCTGACCATCTATTAGGTACAACCTCATCTTTTATTCCTACAAGAATAGTTATTTCAGAGTTTATTTTTTTAGTAAATAGTCTTTCATCCTGCATATCTCTAAGGATTTCATGTGGCATACCTTGTATTTTTGAAATATCTACATCCATGGGAATAATTGCAGGATTAAGAAGAATAAGTTTTTTAACAGGAACCTCCAAAGCTGTTTTTGCAGCAAGAAAGCCTCCTAGAGAAGAACCAATTAAGATTATGTTTTTATCATCTTCAATTTCTTTTTTAATGTTGTCAATACAAATTCTAATAACTAAATTTTCAGGAGAACAATCACGGTATTTAATTGGTATAACTCCTAGTTTTTCTTTTAAAATTGTACCTTTAGTACTATTTGGTTCAGATAAATATCCATGAATATAATACAGCAAATAAAAACACTCCTAAGATGAAAATATTTTAATAATTACTTTTCTTGT
>MUGC01000189.1 GCA_002900535.1 Thermoplasmata archaeon M9B1D
AAAAAAGGTTGGAACGGGTAAATTTTTAATAGCACTTGGTGCAGGGCTAGGTATTATCGGACTTATAATTTCCATCTATGTAGGATATAAAGAAGGAAGTCTAACCATCGGCAGTTTTTTTTCAATAGGAGCAATTGGTTTAATTCTTTCAATTATTGCAAGAATCATGGCAAAAAAAGAATAAAATCATTCAATATTTAGCGTGATTTAAAAAAGATTCCAAATATAAGATAAAAGTATTGATTTAAAAAAGATTCCAAATATAAGATAAAAGTATAGATATAAGCATATTTTTAAAATTGGCTAAAACTTATCTTCAAAACTAGAAATCATCAATTTTATGAAAAACTTATAAACAATAAGACTATCTGGCTAAACAAAAGGAGAGTAAAACATGAAGAAAAAAATACCTATATTGTTTATAGTTGTAGGATTATTGGTTATTGCTTCAGGCTGCGTTGAAGAAAAAACCGATGAAGGCGATCAACAATTATCAACAGCAACAGGAACTTTAACATTTAAAGTCGCAGATAAAGTAACAGAAAATTTTACCCATGTAAATGTTACATTTTCTGAGATAAGACTATTTTATCAAAATGATACTGAATCATACGTGTCAATAATGTCCGATAATGTAACCGTTGATCTCGTATATCTAAATCTAAGCAATATAAGTGCAACCCTTGGTGTCAAAGAAATAGAAGTTGGAAATTACAGTAAACTCTGGATTAATGTAACCAATGCTACTGGAGTATTAAACTCAACAACAGGTGAAGAAGTAAACATCACAGTTCCTTCAGGCTGGCTAAAAATACAACAACTACACTTATTCAATATAACAAAGGGCAACAATACAATTACAGTTGACATAGATCTCGAAGGTTCAATTCATACATTCCATGGTGGTGAAGAGTACATGTTTATACCAGTTATTAGTTATATTGAGCACAAACATGAAAATCAATTAAAATTCCGTGAGCATGACCAAAGTAAAATCAAAAACATGGTCGGCAACAGAAGACCCGCTATTGTTATTTATATAAATGACACACTTGTTAAAAACAATATAAACCTATCAGGAAATAAAACCTATGAGTTTAATGCATCTGAAACATTAGATCTAGATGGAGACCTCTTAACATTTGAATGGGACTTTGGCGATGGAACAAATGCATCAGGTGTTGTTGTAGACCACAAATACCCAGAGGGACAAGCAACATATCAAGTTTGGTTAACCGTCAGCGACGGTCAAGCAGAAGCAACTATGCATTTTGTTGTAAAAATTAACAATGAACCTAGCGACGGTAAAGCCAATAATGGCAACGACGGTCATGATCAAGAATAAAACCTCTCTTTTATTTTTTTTATAATTTCTTTTTTTTTATTTTTGGATTAAATCTTTATTAGGCCAATATATTCATATTCGCAGCTTGGAGAACAAATATAATGCTTGATTATAGATTTAGCAAATTTATTGATATATTTAACAAAAATAATTTTTCTGATTTTGTTTTAGGTGTTGATTTAGGCGGCACTTCTACAAAAATCTGCATTGCTGGTATTAAAAACAGCAAACCTTACATACTTTTTATTTATCATTTCGAAACTAAAAAATTAGATTCCTTAAATTATGCAATTAACCAAGTTCTAAATCATGCTAAAGAAAAATTTGATCTCGAATTTGATAATGCATGTATTGGCGCTGCAGGTGTTATATTAAAAGAAAAAAATTATGCTGATTTGACAAATGTCTCTTGGAATATTGATCTAAGAGATATAAAAAAACAAACAAGTTTAAAATCAGCTTTTATAATAAATGATTTTGAAGCAGTAGGTTATGGAATTAACCTTCTTAATGAAAATGATATACTCAATATAAGACAGGCGAATAAAACAGATGAATTTAGATTGACAAAAGCAGTTATAGGTGCTGGCACAGGTTTAGGTAAATGTATTCTTTATTTTAATGAAAAAATCAATGGCTATGTTCCCTTACCTAGTGAAGGTGGGCACAGTGATTTACCTGTGTATAATTCCTTTGAGTTAAAATTAATAGAATTTATTAAAAAATCCAAAGGAATCACTGAACCAGTCTGTTACGAAGAGGTTTTATCAGGACGTGGCTTGGTAAACATTTATAATTTTTTAAAAAATCAAAATATTTCAGAAAAAAATATAGTTTTTGATGAAATTGAAAAATCCATTGATAAACCCGCGTTAATTTCAAAATATAGAAACATAGATGAGACATGTAAAAAAACTTTTGAACTATTTACTCGTTTTTATGGCCGTTGTGCTAAAAATTTTCTGCTTGATTCAATGGCTACCGGTGGTTTATATATTGCTGGTGGAATTGCCATAAAAAACAAGGAAATTTTTTCATCAGATTATTTCTTTGAGGAGTTTATCTCTACAGATAATAGAAATGACATTCTAAAACAAGTACCTATTTATATTATTACAAACCCTAACGTTGGCCTATATGGTGTTTGCTTTGCAGCAATGTGTAAAAAACAAGGGAGTATATTGTTATGAGTAAAAACGCTGTTATAGATGAAATATACAAAAAGCATTTTCGAGTAGCAATTTTTGGCTCCGCAAGAATAGATGTTCATAAACCCGCCTATGAAGAAGTATACAAGCTTGCTCACATGCTTGGTGCTGAAAACATAGACATTGTTACAGGAGGAGGGCCTGGTATAATGGAATCAGCATGTAAAGGCCATAAAGAGGGAAGAAATTGCGAAGAAACCCACTCCATCGGATTAAATATTGATATACCCGCTGAACAAAAACCAAATAGATATTTGGATATAAAAAAAGATTTTCATAGATTTTCTAAACGTCTTGATACATTTACAGTTTTATCAAATGCAGTTGTTGTCGCACCTGGTGGTGTAGGAACACTTCTTGAATTTGCTTACGTCTGGCAACTCGTTCAAGTAAAACATGTCTGTAATACTCCAATTATTTTACTGGGTGATATGTGGAGAGATTTCATAAAATGGATAGAACAATATCCTTTAAAGAAGAAATTCCTTGAAGAAAAAGATCTTCTAATGATTTTTCTTGCAAAAGACAGTTACAGCGCTTTCAGAATTATTAAAAAGTTTCATGAAGGTTATCTAAAAGGAGAGGATATATGTTATAACTTCAAGAAATACAAAGTTGAAATGGATGAACTTCTAGACGGTGAAAAAATATGAGTTTAAAAAAGAAAATAATTCCAGCAATAATTGCTAAATCACAACA
>MUGC01000190.1 GCA_002900535.1 Thermoplasmata archaeon M9B1D
ATTATGATCTTTTAAATATCTTAAGAAAACGAAAAATTGCTTATGTTTCTCTTTCATCTTTGCATCATATTCCAACTAAAATAGGGGTTGTTTTAACTTCTCATAAAGAATTTCATGATGTTAAATCTACTAATGTAATAGCTGCAGATGTTTATGATAATGTTGATCATGCAGTTGATCTTGCTCTTCAAATGCTTATAGGTAAAGATATCTATTCAAAGGTTTTTATTGGAATTGATCCTGGTGAATATCCGGGTATCGCTATTGTTGGTGATGATATTTTACTTCAAAAAACACAAGTTGAAAACCCGGAGCGGGTTGTATCAATTGTTAAACGTTACTTAAAAGAGTATCCATCTTATCAGACTATTATAAGAATTGGACATGGATCAATTACGATTAGAAACAGAATAATTAATAGTTTAATACCACTTGAAGTTCCTATAGAGATAGTCGATGAGACAAAAACAACATCATCAGCACAAAAAAGTAGACCTGAAAGAGATAGTGAATCTGCTGCAGTGATTGCTTTTATGCGTGGTGGAAAAGTGCAGAATAAGCTTCCGCTTGAACCAACAAAAGGTGAAATTAGAAATATTCAAGAGAGAAGCAGGAAACTTACAAATGGTCGTTTTAGTATCTCTGAAAAAATTGCTCTTAGAGTTTTAAATGGAAAAATAAGTTTAAAAGAAGCAATAGAGCTAGAAAATACTAACAAGAAACCCAAACGTTTATGAATATGTCTCTTATGCACGTTAGGTAAGAGTGATGAAAGTTAAAAGAGCACTCATAAGCGTCTCAGACAAAGAAGGCTTAACTGATTTTGCAAAAGGATTATCAAAACTGGGATTTCAAATACTATCAACTGGTGGAACTACATCTGTTTTAACAAAATCAGGGATTAAAATTGTTGAGGTTTCTAGTATCACTGGTTTTCCAGAGATGTTAGATGGGCGAGTGAAAACACTGCATCCAAGGATTCATGCTGGGATTCTTGCAAGACGTGACAAAAGAAGTCATATCGATGCTTTAAAAAAGTATGATATCAAAACAATTGATTTACTTGTAGTGAACCTTTATCCTTTTGAAGAGACCATTAAAAAAGCAAAAGTTACAATGGAAGATGTAATTGAAAATATAGATATAGGTGGACCAACTCTTGTTAGAGCAGCTGCTAAAAACTACAAGGATGTAATAATTGTAACAGATAAAAAACAATACAGCAGTGTTTTAAAGTCTCTTATAGAAAAAGGTGATTTAACAATTAGTGAAAAAGAAAAACTTGCAATAGAAGCGTTTTCCTATACTGCTCAATATGATACAATAATATCAAACTATCTTAGGAATAAATGGACTAATGAGATACTTCCTGAAAAGGTTTCAATTACAATGAGGAAAAAACAAGATATGCGTTATGGTGAAAACCCGCATTTAAAGGGTGCTTTTTACAAATCAATTCCAGAGATAAATGAAATATGCATAACCAATGCTGTTAAACTTCAGGGTAAAGAGCTATCTTACAATAACATCCTTGATTCTGATGGTGCAATTGAATGTATAAAAGAATTTAGTGAACCAACATGTGTAATAATTAAGCATGCAACGCCATGTGGTATTTCTAGTGCAAAAAATCTTTTAAAGGCATGGAAGGATGCATATGCAACAGATACGTATTCACCTTTTGGTGGAATTGTATGTTTCAATAGAACTGTTGATAAGGAAGTGGCGTTAGAGCTTTCAAATATTTTCCTTGAAGTTATAATTGCTCCAGGTTTTTCAAAAGAAGCATTAATAGTTTTTAGGAAAAAGAAAAACCTACGACTTTTAAAGCTTGAAGGACTTGATAAACCAGTTAAAAGAAAGGGGATAGTTTTCCGTAGTGTAGTTGGTGGTTTTCTTTCTCAAGAAAGAGATGTAATATTAACGCCAAGGAATAAATGGAAGATTGTTACAAAGAAAAAACCAACAGAAGAAGAACTAAGATCAATGGAGTTTGCTGTTAAATGTGTAAAACATGTAAAATCAAACTCTGTTGTTTTTGTAAAAAATACGCGAACTGTTGGAATTGGTGGAGGTCAAACAGCTCGTGTTGATGCTACTTGGATAGCTACACATAAGGGTAAAGAAAATATTAAAGGCTCAACAATGGCAAGTGATGCTTTTTTCCCGTTTCGAGATGCTGTTGATATGGCAGCGGAAGCAGGTGTTAAAGCTATAATTCAACCTGGTGGTAGTATTCATGATGAAGAAGTGATACAAGCAGCAGATGAACATAAGATTTCTATGGTATTTTCAGGTCAGAGGTATTTTAGACATTAAAAAAAAACTGAGAAATATTCTTTAAATAGATGTTTTATTGCCTTGAAGATGAATTTTATTATACGAGAAAGAGATGGTCCTGCAAGACTTGGAACATTCATATTAAATGGAGAAAAGGTTATTACTCCTAATATTTTGTTTGTTGATACAGATCGTTTTAACGCATCTGATTTTGCAGAAATCACTATTACAAATAATAACAGAAGCTTTAAAAAACCTGTTTTGAAAATTCCAAAAGATATAAATTTTAACCAATCTTTTTTTGAAGAGGAAAATAATTATTTCTCACCCTTGCAGTATAAAGATTTGTTTATCATAAAATATGCATCTCAATTGATTAATCAGCCAAAAAAATTTTTAGAAATTTTAATAAAAAAAAGAGAAAAAAACTTTGATAAAGTTTTTTATATTCCCACAGTTGGTAATCCTTCAAATATTGCGCTTTTAACGTATTTAGGGTGGGATTTTTTTGATTCCATGTCTGCAATAATTGCTGCAAGAAACAAAATATTATTTTTTTCAGATGGAGAAAAAAAGCTACATGATTTAAAGGAAGTTCCCTGTAACTGCCCAGTTTGTAATCTATCTAAGAAAAATAATGATAATATGCGATTTGAGGAGATAGTTCTTCATAATTATTATTGTTTATTTAATGAGTTGAAGAAGGTTAGAAATGCTATTGAAAATAATAATTTGAGAACGCTTGTAGAAAAAAAGATATTAAATGATCCTAATCTTGTGGCTATTCTTAGAACTCTTGATTCTGATTATTAT
>MUGC01000191.1 GCA_002900535.1 Thermoplasmata archaeon M9B1D
AAGAACCTCTATCGCAAAACCAGCATGAACAAGAACAAAATCACCTTTTTTTACATCAACAAGGGAGACATTTGCCTGACGTTTTGTTCCATCTCCATAATCAATTGTTGCATGTTGATTTTTTGTATCAATTTCTACTATTTTTCCAGGGATTGCAAGACACACAATCAGGTGCTTATAACATAATATTTTATAAAAGTATCCTATCAAACAAACGTTAAAGCTAAATAGAACTATTTATTATGACCCTTCGATTCAAATAGAAAAAAGTTGGATGGATAGCATATGCAAGAATTAATGCAAGTATTAGAAAAAATCACATCTGTATGCCCCGCTCATTATCAAGAAGGTGAAATAAAAAAAATAGATGCAAAAATAATAGAGGAAAACGGGAAAGTATATATTTGGAAAAAATGCCCTGAACATGGAGAATTCAAAGATATTTACTTTTCAGATGCAGAAATATACAAAAAATGGATGAAATACAGAGTTATCGGAACACCTTCACCTGATGTTAAAACAAAAATTTTTGATGAAGCTGCACTTTATGATCAACATATGTCACAGAGTGTTTTAACAAACCTTCTTATTACTAACCGATGTGATTTACGCTGTAGTTATTGTTTTATGAATGCCGGTGCATCAGGAAGAGTTTATGAACCTTCCTTGGAAGCATTAAAAAAAATGATGATTGAAGCAAGAAACGAAAGACCGATGGGTTCTAAAGCAATACAAATTACTGGTGGAGAACCAACAATACGTAAAGACTTACTAGAAATCGTGAATATAGCTAAAGAAATAGGTTTTTCTCATATACAAGTAAACACAAATGGGCTTAAACTTGCAGAAAGCGCTGAATATTGTCAAGAATTAAAAGATGCAAAAGTAAATACTATCTATATGAGTTTTGACGGTGTAACAAAAGATACAAACCCTTGGATAGAGAAGAACAAAAAAGCAATTGAAAACCTAAGAAAAGTAAACCTTAAATGTGTTCTTGTTCCAGTGCTTATAAATGGTAAAAATCTTCATCAAACTGGAAAAATAATAAAATTTGCACTTAATAATATGGATATCGTTAGAGGTGTAAATTTTCAACCAATTAGTTTCTGTGGGAGAGTTACAAAATTAAAAGATGAGAAGCGAGAACAGCAAAGAGTTGACTATGTGATGATGATGGAAGCAATAGAAAAAGAATTCGATGGTGAAATAAGTCGAGAGGATTTCTATCCGGTACCTTTTGTTTTTCCAATTTCAAAGCTTATAGAAATGCTTAAAAGCGATACTCAAGTTGAATTTACGGCTCATCCAGGGTGCGGTGGTGCGACATATATTTTTTATGAAAATGGAAAGTTGATGCCGGTCACTCGTTTCATTGATGTTGAGGGACTTCTTGAATTTGTTGATAAGGAAAGCCAGATTAAGGGACCACTTAAAAAACTTAGAGTTGCATCAGCTTTTTTGAAAAACATTGATAAATTTGTAAATTACGATAAGGCTCCATCTGGTTTTGATCTAAAAAAGCTTTTGAAAGATGCTGCAATCGGTGGAAGTTATGATTCATTACGTGGATTTCATTATAAGAGCTTATTTGTTGGAAGTATGTGGTTTCAGGATGCTTTCAACTTAAATGTTGATCGTTTGCAGAGTTGTGTAATTCATTACGCATCAGAGGAAGGAATTGTTCCATTTTGTACATATAATGGTCTTGGTCTTGGTGATAAAATTCGTGAGAAGCATTCCGTTTCTATTTCAGATTGGGAAAAGGAAACAGGTAGAAAAATGAAAGATGATCTAAGAAAAGATGTACCTTTAACATCCTAGTTTTTCAATGGCTGAAATATAATTTTATAAACCACATTATCAGAATACCAATAATAAAAACAATAAGAGTTGCCATATATTTTTTGAAATCAAGTTCTTTTTTAATTTCAGGTATTAAATCTGTCGCAGCGATATATATAAACCCACCTGCTGCAAATGGAAGTAAAAATGTAACTGCTGATTCAACGCTTTTTGAAATAAAATATCCAATCACTCCTCCTATAACAATGGTTAGAGCGACGATGAAATTTAAAATAATTGCTTTTTTCTTTTTAAAACCGCCGTATATTAATACTCCAAAATCACCGATTTCTTGAGGTATTTCATGAGCTGCTATTGCAATTGTTGTTGTTAGACCTAATTCAACTGAAGTAACAAAACTTGCAGCAAGAATAAGGCCATCTATAAAGTTATGAATAGTATCCCCAACAAGGTTCATATAAGTAAACGTGTGAACATCACATTTTCCTTTATGACAATGGCGCCAATGAAGTACTTTTTCAATTACAAAAAATAGAATAAAACCAACTAAAACAAAAAGAAAAATATCTGTTCCTTGAGATTTTTCAACTGCTTCAGGTATTAAATGTAGAAATGCGCCACCCATCAGTGCTCCAGCAGAGAGACTTACAAGAATTAATAAGATTTTATTTAACAACTTTTCTTTTAGTAACAGAGTAAAAATTCCAATAAATGCAATTAATGCAATTGCAAAAGTTACAACTATTATATACAATAATTCAATCACAATATTTTCTCTCCATCAATATTTTTAAGATAATGAAACCTTATATTTTTAAATCTTTTTAATTATAAGAACAAATCTGTACTTAGGTATCTATCTCCTCTATCTGGAAAGATTGTAACTATAACACCGCAATCTGCTTTTTTAGCAGTTTCTACAGCTGCAAGCATTGCTGCACCGCTGCTCATACCAGCAAAGATACCTTCATATTTTGCTAACTTTCTTGTCATCTCAAAAGCATCTTTAGTTTCAATCATAACTTCAAGATCTATCTTAGAGGGATCATAAATCGATGGAACAATTGCTTCTTCCATGTTTTTTAGACCTTGAATATAATGGCCTTTTACAGGATGAGCACATACAATTTTTACATTTGGATTGTACTCTTTTAGGTATTTTCCTACTCCCATAATTGTTCCAGATGTACCAATTGCTGAAACGAAATAGTCAACCTGGCCATTTGTTTGTTTCCATATCTC
>MUGC01000192.1 GCA_002900535.1 Thermoplasmata archaeon M9B1D
TTTAAATATTTAATATGAAATGCTTCATCTAAATCATTGTAATGAACAAAATTTAAAATTGTATCTGAAGTAACATACCAGCTTCTAGGAAAAACTATATCTTTGAGAGTTTCCTCTTTTTCTTTTGCTTCTTTAAGTATTTTTTCAGCTAAAAATACTCCACTTGTTTTACCACCGAATTTACCATATCCTTGAGCAGGCCCTACTACATGATTAAGCAGAAATATAAAATCTGAAAGTTTAATGTAGTCTTTTGCAACATTTACATACTCTAATCTATCTGTGAAAAATCTTCTTATAAAAGCAGTTCTAACTGTTTTTCTATCTTCTTCAGATAATGTTTTTTCAACGTCTTCTTGATCAAAAAACCTGTTTAGTTCATCTGTAATTTCTACAAGAGCGGTACCTGGTTTCTGAGAGGCAAGAAGTAGTGGTCTTGCTTTATCCTGTTTAAGCCAATCCTGAAACATATTAGATATCTCTTCAGGAGGGATGCTCTCTTTTGCTATCTCAAATATTTGTTTTTGAATGGATTTTAAAGATTCTAAATCTTGACGAGGATTTGGCATATTTATACCACACCATTGACTCGATGTGGCAGTTCTATCTATCGGGCAGATGTTTGCAAGTAATCTTGTGATTTTTTCATTTTCAAAACGATAAAGATAATATACCATCTTCCTTGTAATTCTTAGAAGGGTTCTAGGATCTGTTTTAATTAAAAGATCTATTACAACCTCCCAGTCCTGTTTTTTTCCTTCAGTTGGTTTAAACCGTTCTGTGATCTGGTATTTATCAATTTCCTTAAGTTGTTTTTCAAATTCTCTTTTTATTTTGCTATCATCGTAGTATTTACCAATTAAATCTGCTATTGCATCTATTAACCTTCTTTCATCAATCAAAAAAGGACCTTCATCTATTTCCGGTCTTTCTTCATTATAATAAACTTCAAGTGTACCAATTTTTTTATTGTTGGAAATAATATTACTTACTTGACTCCATTTCGTTTCCTTGTAATTTTTGGTTTTATATTTTCTGCCATCAATTGTTATTTTTGCACAGGTAATATCTGGGTATTGCCAAGCGGGTGGAATAAGAGTTATAATTTTTTGTAATGCTTCATCAAATGAAAGATTGTTGTCTTTTACAACACTTGTCAAACTATATAGACAGTTTAATTCTTTAACACGTTCTTTCAATGCATCGATTTTATAATCAGACGTTACTTCGCCTTGTCCATTTTTAATTTCTTCCATTTTCAATCTTTCCGTACTCCTATTTATTTTTATTATTTTTAATTTCCTGTTTTAGTATCAATCCTTTTCCAATTTTACCATCTACAATTGTTTTCAATGGTTTTTGGGTTTGAATATGTTTAATAAATTCAGTTTCTTCAACTACTTTTTGTTTTTTTATCCATTCCCAATCGATATCTTTTTCTTTTTTTGTAATTAAATAGACTACCTGCGACGCAATCATATCGTGGAAGAAATGTGATCCCTGCGATGGATCTATATGTCGTTCTTTATAGGGTGTTTCAACTATTACTTTGGCACCAGCAATATCACTCCAAATAACAGGGACGCCTAGCCAAGGATCTGTAGATCCCCATCTACCTGGTCCAACAAGAACATATGGGTTTTTTTCATCCATGAGTTTATTGTTTATATTTTTTATTTGATTTACAACTTGAGTCGAATTTGAGAAATCAAATAATCCTTGATCAATATAAACAATATTTTTTAAGTTTTCAATTATTCCATTACCAAGTGCATTTTCACTATAAAAAAGAGTGTTCTCTCTTTTTATTTGATCGATGTTTATTTCAATATTTTTTTCAGGTGTTAGCATGTTTCTAATTTGAAGTATTACAATCTCAGCAGGTTCTGATTCTTCCTTTGGGATGTTTACTGCAAATTCTATTTCAACAGGATAACTTAGCGCAATTTCGCTTACCTTTAAAAGAAGCTTTAATGCTTTTACTAAAGGTAGAGAATCGTAATTTATAATTGGCGCAAAATCGACTACAATATAACCATTTTCGTAAATACCTGGGTAAATCTGATCATCCTGATGAATATAAGTTGAAACAGTTTTATCAAGGACACCGTGTTTTTTGGCATCATTAATGTCTAGTTTTTCAAGAGCTATTTTTTCATTGAAGTTAGCAAACCTATATATTGATTTTAGATTTAATGCATAATATTTAGTCTGTGCATATTTCATATATTCCTTTGATGTACCAAAAAGTGGTGCTTTTGGTCGTTCGGGACAAAAAGCAAAACTACTGCCACCATCAACAATTGATTTGCCAAGGCCTAAAGCAAGATATACTATTCCATCTTCAGGTTTACATGGACCTGACGGATAATAATTATAAGACTTTGCTACACCAGAGATTGTTGGATAAAAATAATTTTCATGTTTAATTCCAGCAACCTCTTGGATGAGAACCGCCATTTTTTCGTCGTCAATGTGTTTTGGCGTGTTTTTAATGTAGGTTCTTGCTTTCTCAAAATATGTAGATGCATAAACATATTTTATAGAATTGCATATCTCTTGGAAACGAGTATCTGTTTCCCATGAATCGTTCGGGAAAATAACTGATTCATAAATACCCGCAAAAGGTTGCATCAGTGAATCTTCAAGGAGACCTGATGAGCGGACGATAAGAGGTTTTCTTGAATTTTTAATAAAAACACGTAGATCTCCAATGATTATTGCAGGAATATCTTTTTCCATAAATTTTGCAGCTATACGTTGATCCGACAATTGATTAAAATCCAATCCATATAAGTTATTATGATCCATGAAAATACCAAAGATATCCGTAGATAGAACAATGCTTCGAGGTATTGTAATTTTCAAACCTGGGAACATATCTTCAGATATATACGTAGAAAGCATTTTTGCAATAAAAGAAAGGCCACGCGCTTTACCGCCAAGAGCTCCCTCTCCAATTTTAGTAATTTTTACTAAAGGAGTATCTGTAATCCTCAATAATGTTTTTTAGTTGACTTATAAAATCTTCTACATTGGTAGTTTCAGTTTCTAAAAGCAAAAATTTTTTGGCAATATCTATTTCTCCGATATTTTTCAACCACTCAGAAAATACATTTTTTTTTGCATAATCAAATATTATGCGTTTATCCACTTTTTTTAGCAAGATTTCAAAATCATCAATTTTTTTAATACAAAAAATCTCTTTATCGTTTTTATCCGTTATAACTATTTTCAGATCCTCGTCCCTTGTAAAAGTTTTGGTATGTCTATTTTGATTTGCATGAATTTTTTTACCTGTTATTTGTTGAATTATTTCTTCTATTTTCTGTTCTTTCTCGCTTATAATCATAATTCAATTTTAATTATTTTATATCCATCCCCTAAGTTTACAAGCATCTGCTACTCGTTGGATAGCAATCATGTATGCCGCATCTCTTAATCTTACGTTTTTACGTTTTGAAAGCTCCCATGCTTTATAAAATGCATCCGT
>MUGC01000193.1 GCA_002900535.1 Thermoplasmata archaeon M9B1D
TGGAAAAAGAAATATTTCCTCAGATAATAAAAGATACCGGTCGTTTTTATGGTTTCAAATTTGAAGGATATTGGATGGATATAGGACGAATTAGTAGCTATATCAATATACATAAATTTTTGTTGAATAGAAAAAAGATGAAATTTTTCAAAGGGGATAATTGTATTATAAAGGGGGATCTTTTTGAATCATGTATTGGAAATAATGTCATTGTTGGCAAAGACGCAAAAATTGAATCTTCTATTATTTATGATAATGTGTTAATTAATGAAGGAGTGATTCTAAAAAATTGTGTTGTTGGTGAAAACTGTAAAGTCGGTAAAGGTTCGAATATTTCCAGTTGTGTTCTTGGTGATAATGAAAATTTAGACGAAAAATCAATTTTAAAAGATGAAATCATTTGGACGAAACCAAAACCAGAAGGTTACCCTGATAAACAAGTTGGAAACATTATTAAAAAATAATTAATCAAATGTTATAGAAATCTATTTATTATTTAGTCAATTAACAAATTTTTAATTTTAGATTAGTTGGTGAGAAAGTTTATGACTAGATTATTTGGAACAAATGGTATACGCGGTGTTGTAAATCAAGATATGAATTGTGATCTCGCGCTTAACATTGGTAAAGCTTGGGGTACGTATCTTAGAAAAACACTTAAAAGACCTAAGATTGCAATTGGAACAGACGCGCGTCTTTCTAATGATATGCTTAAAAATAGTATATCAGCAGGTCTTTTATGTACAGGTTGTGATGTTGTTGATGTTGGTATTGTTCCAACACCTACTCTTCAATATACTGTTCGCGAAAAAGGCTATGATTCAGGTGTAATCATTACCGCATCGCACAATCCACCAAAGTTTAATGGTATAAAAGGTGTGGCAAGAGATGGGACTGAATTTTCAAAAGATATCGAAGAAGAAATAGAAAAATTATATTTTGAAAAAAAATTTAATGTTGTAGGATGGAAAGAGGTAGGAAAATTTACAACTTGGGATGGTGCAATAGATCTTTACATTAAGGGTATTTTAAATACTGTTGATACTAGTTTAATTAAAAACAAAAAGTTTCATGTTGTTCTGGATTGCGGAAACGGTGCAGGAGGCCTTGTTGCACCAATACTTTTAGAAAAACTTGGATGTAAAGTAACTGAGTTAAATTGTATACCTGATGGAACTTTTCCGGGGCATAACTCTGAACCATTACCTGAAAATCTAACGGAGCTTATAAGTAAAGTCCCGAAGGTTAAAGCTGACTTTGGTGTTGCACAAGACGGGGATGCGGATCGTGCTATATTTGTTGATGAAAAAGGAATTTACATTTGGGGTGATAAAACACTTGCGCTTGGTGCAAAATATGCAACTAAAAAAAATGGTGGAATTGCTGTAACCCCAGTTACAACATCTAGTTGTTTTGATGATGTTGTCAGTGAAAATAATGGAACTGTGATTCATACCGCAGTTGGTTCTCCTATTGTTGCTCGTGTTATGATTCAGAATAATTCTGTTTTTGGTGGTGAAGAAAATGGTGGTCTTATATTCCCAGAGATGCAATACTGCCGAGATTCAGCTATGTCTATTGCTAAAATCCTTGAAATTCTTGCAAAAGAAAACAGACGTTTGTCTGAGTTAATAGATGAAATACCAAAATATGAGGTTTATAAAACAAAGATGCCTTGCCCTCATGATAAAAAAGAGCTTGTTATGAAAAAACTTGCGGATCAAACAAAAAAAGATGAAAGTGTTTTAAAAGTTGATGAAACAGATGGTGTTAAACTCTATCTTAATGATGGATGGGTATTAATGAGACCTTCAGGAACTGAGCCCATTTTCAGAGTGTATGCTGAGTCAAAGGATAAAAGCAAAGCTGAAAATATTGCAATTACATATAAGAAAATAACTGAAAAAATAATTGCAAGTGCCTAAATATTTAAGCTAAACCTAGATGCGGAATCTATCCATGTTCAGATGAAACTTATTGAAAAAAACAAACTTAGTTCTAACATGTAATTCTTACTAGTTAGTTATTTTGTAATTAAGTATTAATAATACTTTCTTTATTAGTGGATAAAAAACCATAGGATATAGGAGTAAAATAAAATGACACAGGATGAAGAGCTATCAAGATATATGTATCAAATCGAACAATATAAAGAACAGTTAAATCAATTAGATATGCAATCACAATATCTACAGGCAGCTTTAATGGATTACAATAAGGCAAAGCTTACACTAGAAAACTTGAAAAAAACAGATAAAGATTTGGAAATTTTACTACCAATAGGTGGTGGAACATTTATAGATGCATCTGCAAAAAAATCATCAAAAGTACTTGTAGATATCGGATCGGGTCTTGTTTCTGAAAAAAATTATGATGATGCTATTAAAAAAATAGATGAAAGAGTTAAAAATTTAGAAAAAACACAAGAAAAACTAGCTCAAATGATTGAACAAATACAACAAGAAGCTACAAATATATCTACAAAGGCTCAACAGATTATGTCAGAGCAAAATAAAAAATAAAATCTAGGTATAAAACATGTTTAAATTTTTAAAAAAGAAGCTTAAAATATTCGAAGATAAACTTGAAGAAGAGATAGAAACAGAACTATCAAAAGAAATAGAAATTGAAAAACCCGCTGAGACAGCAAAACCAAAAGAAAAACCAAGTCATATATTTGAAAAAAAACCGGAAATTAAAGAAAAAATAAAAACCTTTGAAAAAACAATAGAAAAACCTTTAGAAACCGAAATCGAAGAAAAAAAACCGGAAATAAAAGTCGAGGAAAAACCAATAGTAGAAACTAGGAGAGAAAGAGTAGAACATGACAGGCAAAAAAGACAAAAAGAAATAGATAAACAAATAGAAAAAACAATCGAGGCAGAATTAGAACACACTTTAAGAACACGTAAAAGTATAGGAGAAATCGTTAAAACAGAAAAAAAATCAACACTAACCATTAGTGATGA
>MUGC01000194.1 GCA_002900535.1 Thermoplasmata archaeon M9B1D
TTTCTTATAATGGAGTAAATACATTAAATGAGGTTGATGAAAAGAACATATACGTTAATCAAGAAATATTAAAAATAACAAACTCAGATGAAGATAATAGTGATATTATAACTTTTAATGGAAGAGAATATCATTTACCTGCTTTCCCAGATAAAACACAAGAACAACTTGATAAAATGATTCAAAATCCTCAACCATTAATCTCAACTGATGAATTACCAGATTCTTTCAGTTGGACAAATTATAATGGAGGTGACTTTTCAACACCTGCAAGATATCAAGGAAGTTCTTCTACTTGTCATGCTTTTGGAGCCCTTGGAGCAATGGAAGCTGCAATAAACATTGCCAAGGGTGACCCTAATTTTGATCGTGATCTTTCAGAACAATATATCTTATCATGTCTTAGTGTAGGTTGGATGTCAGAAACTATTCAAAATATAAAAGATAATGGACCACAAGGAAACAACATAAATGGTTGTCCACTTGAATCATGTATGCCATACCAAGCCAATTATTTGCTCCCTTGTGAAAATAAATGTCCGAATTGGAATTACTATACTGTCCCTCCTGTAGAAGATAACATTCTATGGCAGGTTTTAACGTATGGTGTTACACAAATAACTCCTAGTAATCCTAGCGACTGGAATTTATTGAAAAGCTGGATATATATCTATGGGCCAATTGTAGTAGATATTATTGCCACAAATGGTTGGTCTAGCTATTGGTCTACTCATCATAGCCCAACAGATTGGTATTATGAAACAGGTTCTGGCTATACAAATCATGCTCAAGTTTGTTATGGTTGGGTGGATGATACTTCTGTTACTAATGGTGGGTATTGGATTCTAAAAAACAGTTGGGGTACAAATTTTGGTTATGAGGGTTTTAATAATATTGCATATGGTGGACTTTTACTTGGGGATAGGGATGTTACATGGGTTACAACCATGGAATGGGAAAACCATCCACCAAATATACCAAATAATCCAAATCCTTCTCAAGGTTCAACGAATATTGATCAAAATGCAGAACTTAGCTGGTCATGTAGTGACCCAGATTTTAGAGATACTCTTACATATGATATTTATTTTGGAACAAGTAGTAATCCACCATTGATTAACTCTGATTATACTAATACTAGTTATAATCCTGGAATTATGGGTTACAATACAAAATATTATTGGAAAATAATTGCTAAGGATAAACAAGGAAATTCTGCAGTAGGACCTATTTGGGATTTTACAACTTCTGATTTCAATCAGCCACAAAGTGACCTGGTATGTGAAGGCGATTTAAACTGGGAAAATATTAAACATGGAACAAAAGTAAATGGTACTTTCACTGTTAGAAACAATGGTGATGTTGGATCAAATTTAAATTGGGAAGTAGATAGTTATCCTGAGTGGGGATCTTGGACATTTACACCAAATGAAGGGACAGGTCTTATGCCTGAAGATGGAATGATAACAGTAGAAGTTACAGTTGTAGTGCCGAAAGGAAAAAACAAAAACACGATAATAGTTCCTACAGATGATAACGAGTACACTGGATATATACGGGTGGTTAACAAGGATAATGCAGATAACTATAATGATATACCAGTAACCTTGACAATATCAAAAACCAAAGTGTTTAACCTCATGGATTTTTATAAACTATTAATCTTTCGTTTTCCTTTCATGGTAAAAATACTAAACCAATACATATAAAAAATATAACCAAACCTAACAGTTTTTTCTTGTTTTTGAAAATGAAATCAGAACGAAACTTACTATTTTCGTCAAAATATGACAATAATTAGCATAGTTTTTATATATATGTATTTAAATGTTATCTTTGAGAGGTGGAGGTAATATGTGGAAAAAAATATTTGGAGTTTTTGTTGTATTCTTGTTTATTGTATCAAGTTTTATACCAGTATTTAGTAAGGAAATAAGAATAAATATAAATGATGTTACAATGTTTTCTTTTGTTGGTTATGATTCCAATAATAATGCTGAAATCTTTGGGTTAAACCATGAACCTTGGATGATTTCATATTGCGACGGGTATACTGAATATAGTTTGGGTGTTGTTGGTTTCATAACTGAAGCTATCGAGTTAAATGATATTGAGTTATCTGATTGGAGAGACAAATATATTTGTGAGATAAGAGTCTCTATTGGAAGTGATTTATTAGGTGCTGACCCTGGTGTGCTCTATGAGGTATGGATACAAAATAACTTACCATCTAATCCAGGAGAAGCAAATATAGTAGCAACAGGTAGGTCAACTTTTGCTGTATGGAATCTTATCGACTTTGCTAATTACCCTATCCCAGATACTGGGAGTGTATTTATTGGTATAAACTTTTATCACGGAGTAACTGATGAGCCTTGTGGTATTGATGGGAGTACTAATTCACCTGTTTGTGGTGGCCTCATATGGGATTTTTGGGGCGGATGGTCAAATCTTAGTGCCTGGGGATTTCCTGGAGTATGGGGTATAGAGGTTGGAATATGTAGTACTTTAAACAATCGGCCAAATATTCCAAGCAAACCATCTGGACCTGAGTCAGGTTTAACTGGAATTTCCTATACATTTTCAACAAGTACAACTGATCCAGATTATGATAGAGTTAAATATGGTTGGGATTGGGATGGTAATCTTGTAGTTGATGAATGGAGTGAACTTATTTCCTCTGGTTCAACAGATACCAGGCAGCATTCATGGAATAGTGCAGGTACATATGTTATGAGGGTTAAATCTGAAGATGAACATGGTTGGCAGAGTGATTGGTCGGAAGCATTAGGTCTAGTTATAGAAAATAACCCACTTGTTGTTGATGCAGATGGTCCATATCATGGAAATATTATGGAGGATATAGAGTTTGATAGCACGGTAACTGGTGGAGTTCCACCCTATGAGTATTTATGGGATTATGGAGATGGTAATACATCTAGTGGTGATCCACAT
>MUGC01000017.1 GCA_002900535.1 Thermoplasmata archaeon M9B1D
TGTTGTTGTTGCTGGTGGAATGGAGAGCATGAGTAACTGCCCATTTGCTTTACCAAAAGCTCGATATGGTTATAGGATGTTTGACGGAAAAGTCGTTGATCTTATGGTTCGTGATGGCCTATGGGATGTTTATAATGATTATCACATGGGTAATACAGGCGAGGTAATAGCAGAGCGACATAATATCACACGTGAAGATTGTGATAAGTTTGCCATGTGGAGCCATCAAAAAGCTGCAAAAGCAACAGAAAATGATTGGTTTAAAGAGGAGATATTACCTGTTGAAATTCCTCAGAAAAAAGCAGATCCGATCATTTTTGATAAAGATGAAGGAATCAGAGCAAATACAACAGTTGAAAAACTAGGAGAACTTCCCCCGTTTTTCAAAAAAGATGGTGTGGTGACAGCAGGTAATGCTTCGCAGATTACAGATGGCGCATCTGCTATTGTTGTTATGAGTAAAGAAAAAGCAGACAAACTTGGAATAAAGCCATTAGCTACAATAAAAGGCTATAATACTAGTGGTGTGGAACCAGCATATGTAATGGGTGCTCCAATTCCAGGTGTTAAGAAGCTTCTAAAAGATATGAGATTCACCATTGAGGATATTGATCTGGTTGAACACAATGAAGCATTTTCTTCTGCAAGTGCTGCTCTTATGAAAGAGGCTAGCATCCCAAAAGAAAAATTCAACGTGCATGGTGGAGCAGTTGCAATTGGCCATCCAATTGGATCGAGTGGTTCCCGTATCCTAATAACTCTAATGTATGCTATGAAAAATTTGAAAAAACATCGTGGTCTTGCAACGATTTGTCTTGGTGGGGGAAATGCTGTACAAATGATAATTGAGAGGTAAGAAAATGACGGTTAAAAAAATAGGTGTTATAGGCGCGGGTCAGATGGGACATGGAATTGCTTTGGTTTCTGCACAAGCTGACTTTGATGTTGTTTTAAGAGATGTTAAAGACGAATTTGTTCAAAAAGGAGTTAGTAAAATTGATAAATTTTTAACAAAAAGTATTGAAAAAGAGAGAATTACTGAAGCTGATAAGAAAAAGATAATGTCAAAAATCAAAGGCACTACTAAACTTGAAGATATGAAAGATGCAGATGTTGTAATAGAAGCAATCTTTGAAAATGTTCAAGTTAAAAAAGAGCTTTTCAAAGAGCTTGATAAAATCTGTAAAAAAGATTGTATTCTTGCATCAAATACCAGTACAATTCCGATTACTGATCTTGCATCAGTTACCAACCGACCTGAGAAATTCATTGGTATGCATTTTATGAACCCTGTTCCAATAATGAAACTTGTTGAAGTAATCCGTGGACTTCGAACAGATGATGCAACTACGAATCTAATATATAATTTATCTGAAAAAATGGGTAAAATACCTGTTGAGGTTAATGATGGCCCGGGTTTTGTATCTAATCGTTTACTTATGCCTATGATAAATGAAGCAATCATTTGTCTAAACGAAGGCATTGGTACTGCTGAAAACATTGATAATGTCATGAAACTTGGGATGAATCACCCTATGGGACCGCTGGCTCTTGCAGATTTAATAGGGCTTGATGTGGTACTAAATATTATGCAAGTTTTATATGATGGGTTTAATGATTCAAAATATAGACCATGTCCTTTATTGAAAAAAATGGTTCAAGCGGGTTATCTTGGTCGTAAAACAGGCAAAGGTTTCTATGACTATAGGAAATAGGTGAAAAATATGGCTTATAAAAATATAGTTGTTGAAAAAAAAGATGCAATTGTATTTATTAAGATTAATAGACCTCAGGTTTTAAATGCGTTAAATACAGAAACCGTATCGGAAGTTACAAAAGCAATAGAAGAGCTTGAAAAAGATAAAAAAATAAAAGTTGCAATTCTTACAGGTGAAGGAAAAGCATTCATTGCAGGTGCAGACATTAGCGCTATGTCAAATATGACATCGCTTGAAGCGAAAGAATTTGCCGAAGCGGGACACGGCATGCTTAACAAAATCGAAGCTAGTCGTCTTCCTTTTATTGCTGCGGTAAATGGATATGCTCTCGGTGGTGGTTGTGAAACTCTTATGGCTTGTGATATTGTAATTGCTGCAAAAAGTGCAAAACTGGGCCAACCTGAAATAAACCTTGGGATAAGTCCAGGGTTTGGAGGTACACAGAGACTTCCGAGGCTTGTTGGTCGAATGAAAGCAAAAGAACTTCTTTTGACAGGTAAAAATCTTACAGCTGATGAAGCAGCAAAAATTGGCTTAGTAAATAAAACAGTGGAAGATGCTGTGCTTATGGATGAAGTTGAAAAACTAGCAAATGAAATTGCAACTAAATCATCCGTTCAAACTCACTTTATCAAATCTTTGGTAAACAAAGGATCTGATATCGATTTGAACACTGCAAATTCACTTGAAATATCTTATTTTTCATCTAGTTTTTCAACGCATGATCAAAAAGAAGGAATGAAAGCATTTCTTGAGAAAAGAAAGCCAGCTTTCAAAGGTAAATAATATTTTTTAAAACTTTTTTATTTTAATATTTTTGAAAGTATTTCTTCCGCAGCTGAATGTGGATCAATTTGTTTTTTACTGATTTGATCTATTAATAACTCAACTTTATCTTTAAATTGTTCTTCATCAAAAATAAAATTCATAAGTCTTTTACGAATAATTTCAATAAGCTCTGCTTCGTAACGAAGTCTTCTTTTAGTTTCAAATTCTTTTGTTTTTTTCAAATATTTTTCGTGATTTTCAATTTCTATAATAAGTTCTTTAACACCTTCTCCGTGTTTTGCAATAGTTGATAGAATTGGTGTTTTTCTTTCTTTTTCAGAACATGTAATATCAACTAAACTTTCTACTTCTGCAACAGTTTGCTCTACACCGGCTCTATCTGCCTTATTTACAACATAGATGTCTGCAATTTCCATAACACCTGCTTTAAGTGTTTGAATCGAATCACCAAGGCCTGGAACAATTATTACAAGGGTCGTATCTGCAATTTTTATGATATCAACTTCTGCTTGACCAACACCAACTGTTTCAACGATTACAACATCTTTACCAGATGCATCAAGAATTTCTACAACATCATAAACAGCACTAGCAAGGCCGCCGAGCATTCCTCGGGTCCCCATACTACGTATAAAAACACCTTCGTCCATCGTTAGTTCCATCATACGTACTCGATCACCGAGTAAAGCACCACCTGAAAAAGGACTTGTAGGATCAATTGCAATAATTCCAACAGTTTTCCCTTGTTTTCTATATAGACGAGTCAACTCATAAATAAGAGTACTTTTTCCAGAGCCCATAACACCGGTGATACCAATTACATGCGCCTTTCCAGTATGAGGATGAATATCTTTCATAGAATCATTAGCGGAAGGATCATTATTTTCCGCAAGGGTAATAAGGCGCGCTATAGCACGGGAATCGCCAGACAAAACCTTTTTTGCAATATCCTTCATCTTTTCACATTCTCTTTAATGAATTTAATAATATCTTCACATGGTGTACCTGGTCCAAAAACGCCAGCGATACCTTCTTTATGTAATTTAGAAATATCCTCTTCAGGGATAATTCCACCGCCAATAATTAAAACATCATCCAAACCTTTTTTCTTTATAAGACGTGCAACATCTACAAAAAGTGTCATATGCGCACCAGATAATAGACTGAGACCAACAACATCTACATCTTCCTGAATAGCTGTTTCAACAACCATCTCAGCAGTCTGATGCAGACCAGTATAAATTACTTCCATTCCAGCATCTCGCAGGGCACGGGCAACAATCTTTGCACCACGATCATGACCATCGAGACCAGGTTTTGCAACAAGAACTCTAATTTTCTTCTCCATTTTTATTCACCTCAATAAATCGCAGGTTCTTCATACTCACCAAAAACATCTCTTAAAACTTGACATGTCTCACCTAATGTAGCATAACTATGAACACAATCAAGTATGTATGGCATTAAGTTTTCATTATCTTCTGCAGCTTTCCTAAGAGCCTTAATAGTTCGCTCATATTTTTGTTTATTTCTATCTTTTCTAAGTTTTTTCAAACGATTAATCTGACGTTCCTCACCTTTTTCATCCATCTTCAAAATTGGGATATCTACAGGTTCATCCATCTTGTATTCGTTTACACCAACAACAATACGTTTTTTCTCCTCAATTTCTTTCTGATATTTATAAGCAGCATTGGCTATTTCGCGTTGATAAAAACCTTTTTCAATAGCTGGAAGGACCCCACCAAGTTTTTCCACACGATCCCAGTATTGATAGGTTTCCTCCTCCATTTTATCAGTAAGCCATTCAATATAATAAGAACCACCAAGTGGATCAACAGTGCTTGTTACACCGCTTTCTTCAGCAATAATTTGTTGTGTACGTAATGCTATACGAACAGCTTTTTCTGAAGGAAGTGCAAGTGCTTCATCCATTGAGTTTGTATGCAATGATTGAGTACCACCAAGGACAGCAGCTAATGCCTGAAGTGTAACGCGAGTAATGTTAATTTCAGGCTGCTGGGCAGTTAAACTAACACCCGCGGTTTGAGTATGAAAACGCATCAAAAGTGAGCGAGATTTTTTAGCACCAAGTTTTTTGAGTCCTTTAGCCCAAATTCTACGAGCTGCTCGATATTTGGCTATTTCTTCAAAGAAATCATTATGAGAGTTAAAAAAGAAACTCAACCGTGGCGCAAAATCATCAATTTTCAAACCTCGTTTCATTGCCCATTTAACATACTCGATTCCGTCCCCAACAGTAAAAGCAAGTTCCTGAACTGCGGTACTACCTGCTTCACGGATATGATAACCAGAAATACTAATTGTATTCCACCGTGGAATTTCTTTATACCCAAATTCAAAAGTATCAACGATAAGTCTCATCGAAGGTTCTGGTGGAAAAATAAAACTTTTTTGAGCGATATATTCTTTTAATATGTCATTTTGAATTGTTCCACCAATAATTCGACGATTAATCCCTCGATTTTCAGCATTAGCAATATAAAATCCCCATACAATTGCAGCAGGACCATTGATAGTCATACTGGTAGTAACTTTATCAATGGGGATTTCTTTAAACAATATCTCCATATCTTGCAAACTACTAATTGCAACACCACATTTTCCGAATTCACCACGGCTCATAGCATGATCGGTATCATAGCCATATAAGGTAGGATAATCAAAAGCAACACTTAAACCAGTCTCACCGTGATCAAGAAGATACTTGTAACGTTGATTAGTTTCTTCTGCACTACCAAATCCACTAAATTGGCGAAATGTCCAAAGCCGACCTCGATGCAGATTAGGATGAATTCCACGTAAAAAAGGATACAAACCAGGAAAACCAATATCTTTAATATAATCGATATGGGCTACATCCTCAGGTGTATATAAATTATTAATTTCATTCCAGGAGAGATTTTCAAATTTTTTTCTTCTTTCAGGATGTTTTTTAACATGGGGCATATAATAGTTTTTTTCCCAATCTGATTTGATTTTTTTAATATTTTCTAATTCTTTATTTTTTATCATATGCTAATTTCCCCCATTTTTTAGAAATCAACACCTTTTCTTGCTTCAACACCTTGTTGGTAAGGATGTTTAATTTCAAGCATTTCAGTCACATAATTAGCAATTCTTTGTATTTCAGGATGAGCATATCGGCCGGTAAGTACTAGTTCAAGGTTTTCAGGTTTATTTTCAATGACTTTTATCAACTCATGTAAATCTATTAGATTAAAATCAATCGCGACGTTAATCTCATCTAAAATTATCATATCGTATTTTTCACTTTTAATAAGCTTCTTTGCATAGGCAAATCCTTCTTGAGCAAGTTCAATATCAATCTGTTCAGGTTTATCTTTGTTTACAAACTCATCTCTTCCATGCTGAGAAATAGTAAAATTAGATAGTTTTTCAACCGAGTCAAGTTCACTGTAATGTCTTCCTTTCATAAATTGGATCATATGAACTTTAAATCCTGCGCCTACTGCACGAAGACCTAGACCCAGTGCTGCGGTTGTTTTACCTTTTCCAGGTCCCGTGTATATGTGAATGTATCCTTTTTCCAAAGAAATCTCCTGTCCCTGAATTATCTTCTGTATTTTATTTCTTTCTTTTAATATCTTATAGAAACCTTTATTTTAGGAAATTTTATTCCAACCTCCATGAAACTAGAACTAAATGAACAACAAAAAATGATTCAGAAAATGGTACGAGAGTTTGCTGAAAAACAGGTAGGACCTATTGCTGCTGAGCTTGATAAAAAAGAAGAATACCCACATAAAACATTAAAAGAGATGGCGAAACTGGGACTTTTAGGTATAATTATACCACCAGAATATGGAGGAGCAGGTCTTGATACAATAAGTTACGCTATTGTTATTGAGGAAATATCACGAAAATGTGCATCTACTGGAGTTGTAACATCGGTTCATAATTCTCTTGTTGCCTGGCCAATTATTAAATATGGAACAGAAGAACAAAAAAAGAAGTATTTGCCAATTCTTGCAAAAGGTGAAAAAATTGGTGCGTTTGCAGGTACGGAGCCGAATGCTGGAAGTGATCTTGGAGCAATGCAGACTACTGCAAAGCTCAATGGAAATAAGTATATAATAAATGGTGATAAAACTTTTATTACAAGTGGACCTGAAGCAGGGATAATAATTATTTTTGCGGTTACAGATAAAGAAGCGAGTTCAAAAGGAATTAGTGCATTTATTGTTGAAAACACCTTTAAAGGATTCAAAGTTGGAAGTATATTTGAAAAGCTTGGAATAAATGCTTCTAAAACATCCGAGTTAATTTTTGAAGATATGGAGGTTCCAAAAGAAAACCTCCTCGGAAGCGAAGGAGATGGTTTTAAAATTGCTCTTAGTACGCTTGATGGAGGTCGTATTGGAATAGCATCTCAAGCAGTCGGGATTGCACAAGCATGTCTTGATGAAAGCATTGAATATTCTAAACAACGTCAACAGTTTGGACGGCCCATTGCAAAATTTCAAGCAATACAATGGATGATCGCAGATATGGCAACAAAAATAGAAGCATCTAGATGGCTAGTATACAATGCCGCTTACACAAAAGACCAAGGTTTAAGATTCAGCAAGGAAGCAGCTATGGCAAAACTATTTGCATCTGAAACAGCAGTAGATAGTGCAATTAAAGCAGTTCAAATACATGGCGGTTATGGTTATACTAAGGAATACACCGTTGAAAGATTATTTAGGGATTCAAAAATAACTGAAATTTATGAAGGTACTTCTGAAGTTCAGCGTATGGTAATTTCTGGAAGTTTACTAAAATAAAACATTTGAGGTATATAATTATGGGGGAGTTTAATTACGAAAAAATTTTCAATAGTTGGGAATGGAAAGTACCTAACCATCTTAATATAGGATATGATTGTGTAGATAAAAACTGTGAGACAAACAACAAAAACAAGGTAGCACTTTATTGGGAAGATGAAAAAGGCGATACTGAAAAATTCACATATAACGATATGAAAAGACTTACCAACAAATTTGGAAATGTTTTAAAGAATCTTGGGTTTAAAAAACAAGATCGTTTTCTAATAAGACTTCCAAATATTCCAGAGTTTCAAGTTTCATTTCTTGGTGGTATAAAGATTGGAGCAGTGCCAATACCTTCATCTGTTATGTTTAGATCACATGAAATACAATATCGTATAAATGATAGTGGCTCTAAAGCAGTGATAACAACTTCTAAATATGCAAAAGCACTGAATGAAATTAAAGATGATTGTCCAAGTTTAAAAAAAATAATTGTCGTAGATCAAGCATATGATGATCAACTGGATTATAGCGATCTAATGAGAGATGCTTCTGCAAATTTAGATATTGAGCCTACTAAAAAAGATGATATGGCCTTTTTTTGTTATACATCTGGTACCACGGGTAATCCTAAAGGTGCTGTTCATCTGCAAAGATGGGTTTCCGGAAATGATCCTAGTGTTTTATTCTGGCAAGATGCGAAAGATGATGACATCCTTGCTCACACAGGAGATCTTAGTTGGATTTTCCCATTAGGAAATGGTTTCTTATATCCCTGGAGGCATGGGTTTTCAACTTTTATTTATCATGGGAGATTTACACCAGAAAAATGGTATAGTTTACTAGAAAAATACAAAATCACTAACCTTGCATCGGTTCCAACATGTTATAGAATGTTTGTAGCAGTAGAAAATGCTAATAAAAAATATGATCTTTCAAATCTACGCCATTGTATATCCGCAGGAGAACCACTTAACCCAGAAGTTATTAAAAAATGGAAGAAGCTTTTCAATCTTGATATTTATGATGGAATTGGAATGACCGAAATAATGGTTTATCTTTCGAATCTTAAAGGAATGAAAATAAAAAAAGGTTCTTGTGGTCGGCCTCAACCTGGTAAAATCTGTGCAATAGTAAACCATAGTGGAAAACCAGTTAAACAAGGTGAACCAGGAATCCTTGCATTAAAACAAACTGACCCGGGACTTTTTAAAGAATATTGGAATAAACCTGATAAGACTAGACAGTGTTTTAAAAATGGTTGGTTTTTAACAGGTGATGTACTTTACCAAGATAAAGATGGTTATTATTGGTTTAGTGGTCGTGATGATGATCTAATCATGGCTGCAGGATATCGTATTTCACCATTTGAGGTTGAATCTGCAATTATTTCTCACCCAGATGTTTTAGAATGCGCAGTTGTTGCAAGCCCTGATGAAATCAGAGGTGTAATTGTAAAAGCATTTGTAATTTTACATGATAGAAATAAAGCTTCAAATAGTTTAATAAAGGAGATTCAGGACCACACCAAAATGGTTGCAGCTCCATATAAATATCCTCGTGAAATTGAGTTTGTAGAAGAGCTTCCTAAAACTCAAAGTGGAAAAATTAAAAGAAAACAACTAAGAGAGTTAGAGTTTGAAAGGAAAGGAGCGAAAAAAATATGAATATAATTGTTTGTGCAAAACAGGTTGTTGATGTATCTGAGATGAAGTTTGATTCAAGCACTAAAAAACCTATTCTGCAGGGTGTATCACAGAAAATAAGCGATATCGACAAAAACGCAATGGAAGAGGCAATAAAAATTAAAGACAAACATGGTGGAAAAATAACTGTTTTAACAGTTGGACCAGCTAATGCAAAAGAAAGAATAAAAGAGCTCCTAGCAATGGGTGCAGATGAAGGAGTTTTAGTTGTCGCACTAGACAATATTGATTATCATATGACTGCAACACTGCTTGCCGAGGCAGTTAAAAAAATTGGAGAATATGATATGATTTTATGTGGCGAAGCATCTGTTGATTTGTTTTCTGGTCAGATTGGTCCTCGTCTTGCAGGGTTACTTAAGATACCTCAAATTACTTATGCTATGAAAGTTACAGCTGAAAAAAATAGTGTTACTGCAGAGCAAAACATGGGCAAAAATGTGGTTACAAGTGAGTCGACATATCCGGCGCTTATAACTGTTACAAAGGAAATAAATGAACCGCGTCTTCCAAGTCTTATGCAGATTCTTGGAGCTGCAAATAAGCCTATCAATGAGTATACTGCAGAAACCTTAGTAAAAGATGTTAAGCCTGTAGTTGAAACAATTGATTTAAAGGGTGTTTCAATGGAACGGAAAAATGTTATTTATAAAAATGATCTTGATGAGTCAGTTGAACAGCTTGTTAATAGTCTTGCAAAAGAAGGAGTGTTAGGGGGGTGAAAAAAGATGGTTCTTGTTTATTCAGATAACAAAAAACTTGTTTTTGAAATGCTCAATGTAGCAGTTGAACTTGGAAAAAATACAAAAAAGGAAGTTATTGCTGTAATAATTGGTAAATCTGATGAATCACTTGCAAGAGAATATATTTCTTATGGTGCAGATAATGTGTTTATTGCAGAAACAAATTTTGAAACATTTAAAGCAGAGGAGTATACAGATATTCTTTCAAAAGTTGTAGAGGAAACAGGTGCAGATACTATTTTAATTGGTTCAAATAAGAATGGAAAAGAGCTTTCAGCGCGTCTTGGTGGAATATTAAATGCTGGATGTGTTGTTGACTCAAACAATATCTACATCAAAGATAATAATATCTTTGCAGAGCGCGTTGTGTATAGTGGAAACGCGATAGCTATTTTAAAATTCAATAGTAAACCTGCGATTATTACAATTCCTCCAAAAGCCTTTGATCCTTTGAAAAAAGATGAAAAAAGAAAAGGTGAAATTACTAAAAAGAAAATCGAAGCTGAAAAATCGCAATCAAAAATATTAAAAGTTCAGGAGTTGAAATCTGAAGGTGTAAATGTTGAAGATGCTGAGATTATTGTATCTTGCGGTCGTGGTTTTAAAAACAAGGAAGACATTAAACTGGTAAATGATCTTGCAGATGTTTTAAAAGGCAAAACAGTTGGGTGTAGTCGCCCTATAGCTGCAGATTTAAAATGGCTTTCTGAGGATCACTGGATTGGTCTTTCAGGTCACAAAGTAAAACCAAAACTTTACATTGCTGCAGGGATCTCAGGTCAGATACAACATATTGCAGGTATGCGTGATTCAGGGATAATTGTAGCAATAAATAAAGATCCTGAAGCATTAATCTTCAAATCTGCAGATTACGGGATAGTTGGGGATCTTTACGAGGTAATACCAAAGCTTACTGCTGCTGTTAAAGAAAAGATGGGATAAAAAACTCATCAATTTTCTATTTAATATTTCAAAGAGTCGCTGGAGGAGTAAAAATTAGTAAAGAAAAAGATAAAAAAATAATTGAAAGTATTCCCAAGGATAAACTAGCGGATTTTATCTTTATGCATTTACGTGATATGTGGGCTGTAGATGGTTTATATTATTTAGGGATTGAGGAGAATTGGGGTACTGATGCTGCAACAGAAATTGATAGGAAAGTTTGGGAGGCTATGGGTAAAATAGAAGCGAGAAAAATTAAAAAATTATTTGATATAAAAGGTTCAGATATTGCTTCTGTGATGAAAGCTCTTAGCTACTCAGGTTGGGCATTGGATCTTGAAGATAAAGAAATTATCATTAAAGAAGATAAGGGAATTGTTAGAAATGTTAAATGTCGTATTCAAAACACTCGTCTTTCAAAAGGTCTTCCTGAGTTTGGATGCAAACCAGTTAGGTTTGGTTTTTTAAAATCTTTTGCAAAAGAGTTTAACCCAGAAATAGAAGTAATATGTAATGTTTGCCCTCCAGAAAAACATCCTGAAAATCTCTGGTGTGAATGGATATTTGTTATTAAAAAATAAATAGAGTATAAAATTGTAGTTCAATTAAAATTTTGGATATTAATGGAGTTTTGTTTTTTTTCATTTTGACATTTTTACACACTAGGTTTTTATATAATTAATGTCAAAAAGAGTGTTTGCTATGGTATAGCATGTTAAAGATTAAAGGAGGAATGGTATTGAAAAATAAACATAGCAAGATAGGTGAATATGGATTTAAATGGGAACCAGTTGAAGGTTATAAAACTAAAGACGGAAAAAAAATCCCACCTTATTATAAAAAAGTTGAATTCAAATGGAAAAACAATAATTAATCACATCTCTTATTTTTTAAAAAAATTAAATTTACGGTATCGCCAGTTTTGCAATAGATTAGGTTATTATTTGAAAAATAATGATTTAGTTAAATATTTTTTTCTGGTATATGGTTTGTAAGATTGATTTTGGGTATATTTTTAAATAATAGATGTAATATTGTTTATATGGTGTAATACATTTGAAAAAAGAAAATTGTCCATTTTGTGGACATCGTTGGGTGCGAAGTTCTAACGAGTCGCCTATAAAATGCCCCAATTGTAAAAGTAAATTTTATAGTCAAGAACAATTAGATTCTTTTTTAGTAATACATAGTAAATATGCATTAGTATTTTTTAAATAATTCATAAATAGATGATTACCTGCATAATTATCTGCGTATGCACTCGAATATGCACATACCTAATTTATGTTGATAAACTTAATTAAATATCAAATATTGACTATTATGTGAGGTGGTATTATCAAAGCTGCAGATAGAAAAATTGATTTAGAAAAACTTGATAAAAAAATGCGGGAAGAGGGATGGAAATTTTTAGGACCAATACTTCACTATGAAAAAGCTTTGAAAAATCAAGCTATGGTTTATGAAAAAAATGACAATTACATAGTATTTGGAATTGATAAAACTAGTAAAAATATTTTAAATGAACCTATATCTAAAAAAGATGCAGAAAAAAGAATTAAAGAAAGTCTTATCGAAATCAGTAAGCATATGCTAAGAAAATCAATTTAAAAAATTCGTACATTTTTTAAACTAGTTTTTATTACGCTTTTTGGGGATATCGTAGATGGGCACTGATAGAAAAATTGTTTTCACTAAACCAAAGCAGATACCGTTATTTGAAGAGCTGGATAACGGAGACCTTAAACAATACAATAGAGAAAAATAAGTTATATGCTGATTGAAAAAAAATAAAAAAAGATGGTTTTATTTAGAAATATTTTAGAATATTTCTAAGGAAGGTTTCCATTCTTGGAAAAAAATTTAAAAGTTTAACAACGAAATTGTTTGATATATTTGGTTTTTCTACGTTGATGCTTTTTGGGTCTTTTCCGTCTTCGATTGCAAGTGTTGGATCTGCAAACATTGATCAGCATCGCCCCATTCATCATCGATAAAACTAGCTATGTAACCATTTAAGCATTCTGCCCAGGATTCTCCAAGAATTTTATCGTTATATATGTTTTCAAATATGTGGACTTCCATCCATCCCCATAAACGCTCTACTTCATGGTATCCGTAGCTACCATATCCAATTCCTGATGCACCAAATGAAGCAATTCCCCCACCTGGTTCTCTCATGTTTTTCCATGCTATACAAGTATCAGATTCTGTATATTTATTACAGGAGCAAGCGTTAAACACAACAACTGGGTGTTTATACTCATTGTTTACGGTGTACATATCATAATCAATGTATAACCATCCGGTGTAAGGTGAAATTAATGTTTTTGCTGGAAGCCATGTATCTTCATCTTGTGGTGCATGTGTTGCCCAGCTTGCCCAACTACCGTGACCTGAGAAATCAACAAAGTCAACGCCTAATTGAAATCCATTTGCTATATTTTTCTTTGTAAGTTCTTGTGCACCATTGCTCTGTGAAGCCCATACCTTTATGGATGTGTATCCTGAAAGTTTTTCCAACACTTTTGTGTTAGCAAATTCCCCTTCGCTTATTTCTTGAGGGTCTCCAGGAAATGTATCTCCACCAATTTGCATTATTTTATTGAGCATCTTGTTGTGTTCTTCATAATTAATGATTTTATTTACAACTGTTGTTACCTCATTTGCATCGTTGCACGGTAGTTTTCCAAGATAAACATCTGGGTACATATCTACATTATCCATATCATTGCTGATTTGGCTATACTCTGCATATTTTCCATCTCCATCCTTATCCCAATTTGAAAAAGCCATTTCAGAGTCATAAATATCAGCATAGTAAAGATCACTTGGGAAGTTATCTTCGTAGTTTCCAGAGGCCACCCATGCATATCTTACTGGGAACAACTCATTATCAACCAGTCCCGCTCCAACTAAAAGCAAATAGGTTATTCCCCAGTTTTCAATTGCATCTTTTACATAAAATTTTATAGATTCTTGTTCATCTACCCCAGTGTTTGGTATGTCATCTAAAGTTACCATTTTTGTTTTGGTTCCATCATTAATTTTATAGTCAACAAGAGGCTGTAATTGAGAAGTAAACTGAGATGGAGTAATTATCAAAAGATCGTATACGTCAGGGAAATTTATTGGATTGTCTGGAGTATCGTATGATATTTCTATTTCTGCGTTTTTAGAATATTGTATTGTATTTGTTTTTGGGATGTACTGAATCGGATAAACTTGTATTGATAGAAATACTACATGTTCCCCATTTTCTAATCCGGTGCCAGCTCTATAACTAAATCTTTTTTCTGGGTATATTTCAAGATTTGAATATATTTTAAGTGGATCTGGTTCTGATACAGGTCTTGGAATATATGTTGTAGATATGATTTGTGGTTCAGGTGTTGGTATTATTGGTTTTGATACTTGTTTTTCATAACTTTCTGAAAATGTTACTTTTACATCTGTGATTTTTGTTCCAAATGGGAAAGTATATACTTTAGTTAATTTAGGTAACATTGGTTTTCCGGTTTTCATTAATTGTTCTGAGGTTTGATCTAATTTTATTTG
>MUGC01000195.1 GCA_002900535.1 Thermoplasmata archaeon M9B1D
TTTAGCTGTTTTGAATTAATGTTTTGAGGGAGGAAATTATGCCTGAAAATATTTGTATGAGTTGTAATGAAAAAATAGGGGTTTTAGGTAAAAAGATATATCTAAATAATTTAAAGGATGAAAAGTTATTATATTGTTCTAAATGTTATGATTCTTTACCCAAGGAAGAAAAACTTCTCTTAAGTCCTTTTGATAAGACAATGAGAAAAGATGGTAATATAATGAGTCTTCTAGGTTCTGGTTTTGCTGATGGATATAGATCAAGTCAAGAGGATTCAATAATGAAAAGTATAAAAAAATACAATCTAACTTATGATGAAATTAATAGATTTGGAATTATGAATTTTAACAAACATTTTTTACTTGCAGATATGGGGATGAAGACGAAGATATTATTTGAAATGGATAGAAAATTACAGAAAGAGAAACTAGATGAAATGTCAATAAATCGTTATAATAATGAATTTGAAAATTTAGAAAATAGAGAAAAAAAAGTAATTAAAAAAGAGTTTAAAAAATTAATAAAAGAAAATTTAAAGAATAATAAAAAAAATAAAAATTTGAAAAGCTTAAAAACGTTTATTTCAAAAGAGATACAATAAATATTATTGAAGAAGTAATTCTATATTTTTTCTTTTATTAAGATATAATTTTATAAACTATTTGTTGTTTTGAAGTATGGGTTTAGGTGGGAGAGAAAAATGGCTAAATTATGTTCACAATGTGGAAAAATGACATTACTTGATGCGTACTATTTACCTAATAATATATCGGTATGTAAAAATTGTTATGATGAATATTTTAATTCTGAATGGATAAATGAACATGAAAGATCAGAAAATAATGAGATAAATCAATCAGACAGTTATGATGATTTTGATACTTGGTTAGATAAAAGATTGAAAGAGATAAAAAAAATTTGGTAAGATATAATTTTGTAAATTTTTAATTGTTTTTAAGATAATTGTTTTTGAGGGAGAAAAAACCTTGTCTTATCTTTTATTATAAATTTATTATCTGTTCGTTATTTGCCGTATATTTTCATAGAAAAGTTTATTAACTAACGATACTTAACAGTCGTTAATTGTTTGGGAGTTGATTGGTATATTGATTTTTTTTCTTCCTCTCGTCCCAATATTCCCTCACACCAATCAACCACCCATATATTCCTAAATATTAATGAAAAAATTTTCAGAGAGAATTTTTAAAAATTTTTTAAAAAATAATTAAAATTTGCAATCCTATATTTTATAAACAAAAATTTTATTCGAAATAATGAGTTTTTGAGAAGGGAAAAATATGAAAAAAAAATTATTAATAGTTGTACTAATAGTAATGGTCCTTGTGGGGTTCACTGGGTGTTTAGGGGGTCAATACACTGATTATTTTAATGAGGAATATGAAGCAAATGAAAATACTGTTTTGAGGGTTACTGCTTTTAATGGTCAAATTGAGATATATAATTGGGATGATAATGCGCTTTCATTAAATGCGATAAAAAGATCAAGGATTAGTCAGGAAGAACTTGACAATGTAGATATTGATGTTGTTGAAAATGCTGATCAAATAGAAATTGAAGCATTGTATGTGGGTCATAGAACCTCTCAGCCTTCTGTTGATATGAATATCAAGGTTCCGAGTTATGTTACGGTTGATGCTTTAACGACGTCAAATGGTGCTATTATAGTTAAAGATGTAAAAGGAGATATTACAGCGCTTAGCTCCAATGGTGCTATAAATATTGAAAATGTTGATGGTTATGTGACAGCGACTACCAGCAATGGTCGTATAGATATTAAAAGTACAACTGGAGTTAATAATTTACAATCTTCTAATGGTGTGATTAATGCTGAGATATATGATTTCCAAGAAAATATTAGTATACATACGAGTAATGGTGGAATTACCTTATATTTAAATCCTTCTTTAAATGCAGATGTTGAAATAGAAACATCTAATGGTCAAATTGTTACTAGTGGTATAATGTTGAGTTTAACTACAAATGAAGAAAAACATAAGATAGGAACTCTTGGTGATGGTGGAAATAAAATTACTATTGAAACATCTAATGGTGATATTAATATCTATGAGCTAGAAATGTAATCTAAACTCTTTTTTTCCTTTAATTCTTGTTTTAACTTTTTTGTTTATATAGGTTGTTTTTACATTTTGTCGGATATAATTCTAAAAAGATTTAATATATTTTTTCTGGCAATTACGAATCAAAGGCTCTCATTCCTTCAAAAAAACCAATTTAGATTAAAAGAAAAAAAGTGAAAGTGAAGATAAGGTGTGGGGGGCTACTATTTTAGTGGAGGAAATTTTATGAGGAGGAGAAAAATAATTCAATCTTATTCCCCTTATCTGCACAATCAAGCGTTACATTATGTAGCGTTACAATCCATGGTATATCGAATGGTATATATAAAACTTTTGTATTTTATACAAGAAAAATAACATCAAAAGTAATTTTTTTAAAAAAACAAAAACTCCTGCTACAAAAAGTAGCGTGACAAATTATAAATAATGATATTTCATTCATTGAATTTGAATATGATTAAAAATATAGGACCACTAGAACGTAAAGTCTTAGAAATTTTGTGGAATAAAAAACAAGCAACAGCTAGAGATATTTCAAATTCTTTAGAACAAATTGGCGAAAGAAGAGCATATTCAACAGTTAGAACTATTATTAAACGATTGGTAGATAAAAAAATCATTGCTGAAACAACAAATTATGATGATAGAACATTTATATATGTACCTCTTTTATCAAAAGAAGAATTAGAAAAAATAATTGTAAGAAGCGTATTAGGGGAGTTATTGTCTAGATTCAAACTAAGTACAATTAGTTATTTAGCTGAAGAATTATCAGATAACGAAAAAGAAATAAAAAAAATTAAACAAAAATTAAATGAGATGAAAAGAAATGAATGAAGTTTT
>MUGC01000196.1 GCA_002900535.1 Thermoplasmata archaeon M9B1D
GCAAATATAACATTCATCTATAAACACCCTCTCTTAATAACTATAATCTACTTCAAACCATTCGTATATTATTCCCATTCTTGCTTGGGCGGCACTATCTGAGTTTGTTATTTTAAATACATAATGAGAATTTGGAGTCAATAATGCACTACTAGCCGTTGAACCACCACCAGCTCTTGATAATACATTTCCTGTCTGACCTAAAAATCTTGGCAATAATATTGTTCCCCCAGTATATGTAGCATCTCTGTATACAGTAGTTAATGGAGTAAAACTATTAACTTGATTTCTATGTAGTATAGGTAACGAAGTCCCATTATTTGTTACTGTTGCCCCAAATAATACTCCATAATCTGTTAATGCTGTTCCATTTACGGCATATACTGTATATATTGGATTTGCACCAGTAAACACATGTAAATTAACACTAGCATCACTCGCAACATTTGACCACACATATGATGAGGCAAAGTTATTTCCTCTTTTAAATTCTCTTATTTCTATATTTTCCGATACTATAAAATCACCATCATAAACTGAATCAATAATATCCGCCAAGTTTAATACATCTTTATTTGTTTTTACTACACTAGAAGGATTCCAAGTTGGGTCTACTATCCAATTTCCATCTACTGGTGTGTATGCTATTCCATTATCAATATCTATCCATCTTAATCCTAACGTGTTATCAAATGAACTTGCCGATGGCTTAACTTCTCCTTCACCAGCAATATATGTTTGTCTTCCATCTATATTAGGATAATATTTGCCCATACTACACCCTCTCCTATTATATTATTTTACTATTAACATATTCTTTGATTTGTGCTATTGTTGCTAATTGATTATCACATTCAGTTGTTAAGTCACTTATAGACATCTCACATACATTTGCATAATAAGCAGTTCCAAATATATTTGATAATTCAACTAAATTTATTGTTTGATTTGTTTTAAATGCAAAGAACTTTGTTCCAATATCTGCTGTTGGTAATTGAGATGTAAATATTTGAACAGTATCATTAATAAATTCTTGATATCTATTTATCGCCAAATCTCTTATGGCTTCACGACTTGGGTCTTTAATTATAATAGTACTCCTATGATTTTGAGTTAATCCACTTACTTGATATGCATAATAAAAATAATCATCAAATCTAATAGATAAGTTATGTATATAATAATCCGTCGTTCCGCTAGTCCTTTTTATTGTTATATTTGTTGCGGTTATTCTTACTTCATATTCATTTGTTCCAATTATAAATTGTATTTTTCTTTGGCTAGATGTTGCAACTGTTTGCGATGTAGCCTGTGACTGTATAGAATTAATTCCATCTGTAGAATAAAATAAATAAAAATCATTATATGGATATGATGTTTCATTTAAATAATCCACTAGATTTCCAGTCGCCATTGTTTCAGTTGCTCCAGTTATAATAGTTGGTGTAAATAATGGTGTTATTGTTGAAATTCCACTTATAGTCTGCCAATCATCTAAATAAATTGTTTTATCTATATATATAGAATCTACATATCTATTTGCAAACTCAGTCATAATTTGGTCATAAACACTAGGCGTTGGGTCTATTGGAACTACTGAATCAGCCTTATTACTATCAATAATCAATAAAGGATTATTCATATGTGTATACATTTTACTAGTTCCATTTACACCAAATGCTCCAACTATTAAATAATCTTCACTTGCATCGGGTACTAATGCCTCATATGGAATTAAACATTCATTATTGATATCTAAAACCATTGAAATAGATACACCAGTTTTACTATTTGTAAAAAATACTGTTGTTCCATAACCATCCCATTGTGAATCAAAAGTAAAATGAGCTGTATGAAACTCTACAGAGTCAGATATAATTGATTTTTTACTGTTAGTACAAGAAAGTTCAAGGTTTAATACACTAAAATAATAGGTCATTAAAATCCCACCTTTCCTAATACTATGTAAGCAATTAATCCACTAATAACTATAATCTGAATTAGATTTTCTTTTATAAATAAAGATATATCAAATTTTGATTTTTTATCTATTTCATCTATTCTATCATTTGTTTTATCAACTGATTTTTTGACACTTTCCATGTCATTTACTAAATTCTTCGTAACAAAAGAAATCTCTTGCATTGTACTTGATATATTTTCTAATGTGCCACTAAATTTTTCCATTACCTTAGTATTCTGCTCTGTTAATATATTATTTCTTTCAAGCTTGAAGTCTGTTTGTTGTAAACGTTCTTCTAATTTGGAAACTTTATCTTCGTATTTTTTATCTAATTCATTAATTGCCTCCATGTATCCACCTTCTCCTAACATTCAATTTTATCTACACCCTCTCCGTTTTATTCTTTTATGAACAATGTCAAATCAACCATTATCACAGAACATAATATTCCATTTGTTACTTCTTCTAGATTAAATATTATAGAAAGTGATGTAATGATTAATATAATCCCCAATATTAATAATATTATATTTTGATGCCATTTCAAATCTCTTCCCTCAATTGTCAATTTTAATGGCGATTTTATAAAAATTTCACGCATACAGAAAAGACCAGCTCCTAATAACAAATATGTCGGAGTGGTCTTTGATAGATAACTAAATATAATTATCATACAATATGTAAAGATTAAGCACTTTCCATTTGTGAAGTGTAATCCATATGTATATTTTCTTAATATATTTGTAATTAATATACAAATTAATACAAATAAAATTTTATTCATTAATAGTCCTATCATTATAATAGGAATAGATGTTATTATTATATATGATATAAACACAATATAATATGCCAAATCTTCTCCTATATATTTAGATAAGAAGTCTTGTATTCTATCTATCATATATCCAACCCTCTTTAATAATTATAATTGTATGGTAGGGAATTGCACCCTACAATAATAT
>MUGC01000197.1 GCA_002900535.1 Thermoplasmata archaeon M9B1D
TTGTAAAGATTGTACTCAGAAGATATTTGAATATTATTATGAGTCATCAAATGATTTTCAGAAAGCAACATATTATACTTGCCAAAAATTAGATATTCCATTTAAGATTGATTTATTCGAATATGTATTAAAACAAAAACGAAGTAATCAAGATTTCTTAAATTTGAGTAAAAATTATATGGGCAAATACATAGGGGAGTTAAATAAAGCAACAACCAAATATGGTACTTGTTTAGATTTCAGTTATAGTGATACTGATTTATCGGAAATAGATATTAAAATTGAAGCTAGAGATAGACAGAAAAAAGAATTAGAAGAATATAAATTGGACTGGGGAGAACATACTAGCGAAGATTATTCTTTATTGCAATATGATTTTTATGAGCTTACAGATGGTATGACTTTAACAAAGCCACAAGAAATGTTATATAGAGACTTATGTTTGGCTAGACTTGCAAAGAGAAATGCAGAAAAAGACCCAACTGCTGATACAAAAAATATTCAAGCACAAATATTAACATTAATGAAAACACTTAAAATTGATAATTTTTCAGAAAATAAAGAACTGTCAGTAGTTGAAAGAATGTTAGAAACTAGAATTGCAATACAAGAAAAAGAAAAACCAGCATTTTATTATGAAGATTTTAAAAAGAATCAAGATTATTTAGGTCGAGGAAAATATTTCTATGACCATATATATAGACCGTTTAAAAATGTATTGTTAGGAAGTAAGCTATATAATATAGTTCCAGACGATAAAGACTTTGTTTCTGATGAAGATTATGAAAATATAATGAATAATGGCTCTGAAAGAAAAGAGGGTTAATTATGCAAGATATACAAAAATTGATTAATGAGAGAAAAAAGAAAGAACAAAATAGACCCAAAGCATTAACAAAAGTTGAATTAGAAGAACAAGTTACAGATTGGTGTGACTTTTATCGCAAAAATTGGGATATGTATGCAAGATATGAATTAGGAATAACAGCGTTACATTCATTTCAAGAATATATATTATATGAGCTAGGAATATCTAATGTGTTTTTCTTAATGTGTGGACGTGGACTCTCTAAATCGTTTCTTGCATCTCTTGGTAGTTTTATTACTTGTATGTTATATCCTCATTCAGAAATAGTATTGACAGCAACAACGATAAAAACAGCTAAGAAAATGGTTAAGAATAAGATGGAGGGAGAATTATGTGGTTCATTTTCCCCCAAATTAAAATACCTATATGAGCAAAAACAGATAGTATTTAGATATGCAGATGATGAAATAATAATAAGTTTCTTATTTAATGATTCTTGGATTAAGGTTTTACCAGAAAACGAAAACTCTGCTGGTGAACGTAGCACATTCTTAATGTTTGAAGAAGTTCGTATGTCTAAACAAAATATAATAAATCGTATCTTTATGCCTATGAGACATGCTCGCAGAGCTGAATATATATTAAAAGATGAATATAAAAATGACAAAAGATTAGTTGAAAAGGCTAAGGTTATATATCTTACATCTACAAGTTATACATTTGAATGGTTCTTTGATAGATGGAGGGCTGTAGTTGGTGGATATTTTAACTCTAAAAGCAAGATAAGATATGGGATTTTTGCTGGAGATATACTAACTTCGATTTATCATAATTTTACTACACAAGAAGAATTTGATGCAGTAAAGGATGACCCATCTTATTCTCAAGAAGAAATTTTAATGGAATATTATAATGAGCCTCAAGGTGGAATAGGAGATGCTTTTTATAGTATGGAAAAAATAAAAGAGAATAGTATAATCAAAGAAGGATTTGTCCCTCCAACTTATGAAGAATTTATTATTAATTGTGAATCAGATAGAAATAATATTTTTAGAGAAAAGACAGAAAATGAAAAGAGAGTAATATATGTCGATTTTGCTTCATCTGATACAGTTAAAAAAGGTCAAGAAAATGACTATACAGTAATAGGTTGTATGAGTGGAGCATTTGATATTAAGAGAAAAAGAGTTATAAGAAATCTTGATTATATGGAAACTATGAGCGGTGGCAAGGTAGAAGAAAGTATTAAAAGAATTAGGGAACTATTTTATTTTTATCAAGCAGATGTATTTATATATGATAATCAGCAAGTAGGTTCAGAGAGATTTTTAGAATTAACAAAATCATATGAACACCCAGAATTAGGAACTCATATGAATGGTTTTGGAATATATTCAGATGTTATGATAACAAATAAATTTTGCGACAATTCTAAAACAGAAGATTGGAAAACAAAGATTATAGATAAAAATGCTATACCAGTTGCAATTCCTGTTGTTGGCTCTGGAGAACGAAATCAGAATTTTCATGTGGCTATGCAAAATGCTATTAATAAAAAATATATATATTTCTTAATGGATTCAACTAAATTAAGATTTGAATTAGATAATGATGAGAAATGGTTTTTAAAAGATGCAGAAGAAAAGAAACGCAGAATGATAGGGCATCATCAAACAGACGGTATGGCGATAGAAGCGTCAGAATTAAAGAAAACAATCAAGAGTGGATATATAGCATTAGAAGAAATTCCACATCATCCAAAAGATAGAATTATGTCAACAGCTTATGGAAATTATTTCTTTAATTTATTAGAACAAAAAATATTAAAAGAAGAACAAGAACCAGATAATGAAGATATTTCGGCTTGGTCATTTTTAGCTAAACTATAAAATAACAGAAAGGGGGAGATAAGGTGAGTGAAGAACAAAATGAATATGTAGCTTCTAAGGAAGAAGTAAATACTGTAATGGAATTTGCTAAAGGATTATATAATGGACTTAGTGGATATGGATATTATTCAAATCCATATATACAAAATCAAAATTTAGTTGGACTCAATAATGCTCCACAGAAACCAACATACGAAAAACTTCTTAAGGCATTAGAA
>MUGC01000198.1 GCA_002900535.1 Thermoplasmata archaeon M9B1D
GTAATTTTCTGGCTTTGCCTCAAGAAGTTTTTTTGCGTATTCCTTTAGAAATGCTCCATATTCAATTTCTACTTGAGAATATTGCCATTTTGTATCTGAGCCTTTTCCTAATGCAAGTAAAAATGCATATGCAATTGATTTGCCTTTAGGGTTGTCAGGTCTTTTTTTAATTTCTGTTAGTGTTTTTTTTTCGCCGAATGTTTTGTAGGATCGAGTTATGTTGTCTGCAAAGTTTGCAAGAGGTGGAAGCGATTTATATCTAGGAAGCTGAGAGAGGATTTTTTGACGTTCTTTATATTTTAGGACTAGTTCAAGAATATCTGAAGGTGTATCATTTAGAGAATAGAATTTTTCAGCCATATTCTCATCTTCAATTATTGATTTTATTGCCTTAAGACCATAATTCTTCCAAAAATGCTCAAGGATCTTGTTTGGAGTGACATTGTCAAAAACTATAGGTTCATCAACCTGTTTTAGAACTAGTTCAAGGCCCTTTTTTTCATATTTATTTGGTTTTATGGCATTTATAAAACCATCCGTATCCTTACCATATGAATGTCCATCAAGAATAAACATTTTTTCTCCAGATTCTTTAAGGGTTTTTTCACGGTGTTCCATGTTTGTTTTTATAAAATCGTAGTCGTTTAAATCACCGGATAGATAATCATCAAGTTTTTGTGTTTGTTTAGCAGAATATTCTTTTCCTTTAACTATTTGTCCAACTATTTCTATTGAAAAATCATTTGAAATATTTGGTTCTATCAAATATTTTGTTATGTTAAAAAATGTATTTTTATTTGACTTAGGACAGTCTTCACATATGGCAATTATCAAATCAGCAGACTTCCAATGGATTCTTAGATAATTTTTCTTATAAAATTCTTTATTTTTTGCAATTTCAGGTTTTATATCACCACAAAAAGCAACTCTATTTTTATAAGTAAGACCTATTTTTTTTATTATGAAATTAATGAAATCATCAGGTGGATTTTTTTCTCTACCAGTGGAAACAAAACCATCATCCCATGAATATATACTCAGGTTTTTTTTATGAGCAATATCTTTTATTGCCAAGAGTCTTAGTACAGGATTATCAAAATGTTGCACTGCAATAAGCTTCTCTTTATCAGCTTTTCCTCTTTGAGCATATGATACATCACCTGTTGGGTATTTTGCTACAGCAAGATAAGGCGCTTTTTCAGTATGGGCAATTAATATAGATCCTGCTATCGCACCATCTAATCCCCTTTTATTTGAAAGTTTTTCAAGTTTTTTAGTATCATCTGCAAATCGATTTAATTTATCTAGATCTTTTTTGATTTTATTAAAACTTTTTTTTGAATATTTATCATCATAATCTGGTAAAATAATATACGGATTTTGCTTTAGTTTTTTAGCGTTTTCTACTAGTTTTTTTTCCATTGATTTGGCTGCTGTTCTTGCAAAGGTTCGCATAGTTTTAATTTTTTTTGCCAAGAATATACCCCTTTTTGTGTAATATAATCATGTTTATTATTTTTAATGTCAATGAAATGTTATTTAAATTAAAAATATTTGTCGCTATTTTTTGTAATAACTGTACGCTTCTTTGAACAATTGTGTGTTTCTGTATGTTTCTGTATTCGATATTGTCTAAAATTTACAACTTTATTATAGGTTGTTAATTATTTTAGGATAAAAATCGATAGAACGGTCTTCATATGCACTAGTACTATGTATTTTAATAATATGATTTGGTTTTACAATTTTGAGTATTGGTATAGGAAAAAAGGGAGGACGGGATTAAAAATTTATGTGGCATTTACACGATGCGGACAAAACATATTTTCCTAATGGTTTTCCTATACCAATTCACATTAAATATTTTAGTTTTATTAGTATAAATACTTTATTATAAATATATAGTAAAAAATTAGTAATTGTTATTTGTTTTAGATAGACCTAAGAAATTCATTGATTGGAAAGCTGAGATATGAACGGCTATATATTATGAATTCAATTAGATATTATTGACTATCAAATAATAGAGGGTAAAACTGGCGAGGTGAATTAAATATAATAGAGAGAGTTTGATTAATAGATGGTATAGGAAAAAAGGGAAAGATGGGAAAAACTTTAAACCTTATATATTGAGGAAGAAATATGTCTTTCCTATACCAATTTATATAAAAAATTGTAGTTCTTGTGGTATATATAGTTTATTTTACATCTCGTACCAAATGTTTTTAAAATTATTACATTTAACAGTTTATTAAGATATAATTTTATAAACTTTTAGATGTTTAGAAATATTTGTATCAGGAAATGAAAAACATGAAAAAACAACTAATAATAGTTGGAATAATTCTCATCCTATTAACAGTTGGTTTAAGTGGATGTAATACGCAAATATCAGAGAAAGATTCAGCTCCTATAATAAATTATTTTACAGCAACATCAACTACTGTAACTTATGGAAATAGCACAATACTACAATGGTCTGTTGAAGGCGCAACTAATGTTAGCATAGGTAATGGAATTGGAAGGGTTGACCCTGATGGATCTTTAACTATTTCTCCACTAGAAAATCAAACTTATATTCTAACAGCTGTCAATTCATATGGGAGCAGAAATGAATCTATTAAAATATATGTTAGTATGGATAATGGACAATCTCCTCAAAAAGAATTAGCCCCCATAATAGAGTTTTTTACCGCAACATCAACTAATGTAACTAAAGGAGATAGCACTGTACTAAAGTGGTCTGTTGTAGGGGCAACTAATGTCAGTATATATTACATCAAAAATGAAATTGTTTATGTAGATTCAATTGGATCTATCGAAGTTTTTCCATTGGAGTCTAAAAAGTATTCTCTAATAGCATCTAATGAATTCGGGAACTCCTATGAATATATTTATCTGAGTGTTATAT
>MUGC01000199.1 GCA_002900535.1 Thermoplasmata archaeon M9B1D
ATTACCCTCTCCTATATCAAAACTTGAATCTGTTACTTGTAATGATATGTTTAGCGTTCTTCTAATATCGCTTGTGGAATCAACCTTAAAAGAAGGTGTGCTAACAGTAACACCAGATAGTTCATCAACAACTTGAAAATTATAGTTAAGCAATTGTATTCTTGCACTTATTTTTCTACTTCGTTGCAAAGCAACATTAATTTCATCTTGTGTTAACATTAATATCACCTCTATCCTAAAGTAGACACAAGTCCATTATCATATAAATCAGTCTGATTATTATAATTTCCAGTTTCTACCCAATTAAATGTTATTGTAGCAAGACCAGTTTGAAGATTTGCCGATTCTTGATATCCACCACTTGCCGTAGTTGATACAACTTTAATTCTTCCTTGATAGTCTTTAAATATTTTAGACTTTTTATTATTTAAAAATGCTTTACATTGATTGACTTGCTGAATAATCTCTTTGTTGTTTTTAGTTCTATTTGTTAAGAAACTAGAACCTAGTATGTCACCAGTAAATGAGCCTGTTTCATAATTATTTTCACTGTTATCAATAGGTATTGGATATTGTCTACCAATTGGAGTTAGCATACCACTATTTGTATTTCCACTAATTCCACCATGAATTGTATCTCCAATGAATACAAATATTTGTTCTTCATCACAAAGATAACAAAAACTAAATTGTGAATCAATTGATGCAATTATATATTGTCCTTCAATTCCACCATTTAAAACAGGAACAATTGCATAGTCATATGATTCATAACTTGCCCCATATCTATCTTGTGTTGTTATTTGCAAGCTATTTTCATCTACAACTGGAAATTCATATAATGTAATCCAATTAAAATCTCCGTCTATCCTACGTTTTATTCTAACTGATTCTAATTGTGATAAAATTAAGTCAATATTTCCCCCACTAGTTGTATAAAAATCACTATTTAATCTTGTATAATAATCCCAATCTGGAAATGTTTGACTATATGCTCTATCTGTATTTGAGGTTATATCTAAATTATAATATAATCCATTTTTTAAAACAACTGTATCAATTGGGAATATATCACTTATATCGTTTCTTATCGCCGTTGTTGGATATATGTCAGTCCCACCTTCTATATATAATCCAGTTCCAGCATCTAATATATCTAGTAATAAATAATAAGTATCATCAACCTTTTTGAACCATGCAATGAACGTAGTATCTAACCGAAGTCTATCTACATAAGCCGAGTATTCAAATAAATTACCATTAGTTGTTGTTGCTTCAATCCAACTTTTTATTTCTGTTTCTCCACTCGGTATACCACTTCTAATGGATATTGTTAATTTATTTGTAGGATTTGATGCTTTGTACATGTCTACAATGTCACCATTCATAGCGCTAGACATCCATACTTGATATTGAAAATTTGAAGGAATATTAAAACCATCTGAATATGTCAAAGTTCTTGATATATCTTGATATAGTATACTAGTATTCTCAGCCCAATATCCTAATATATTATCTGGATTGGTATACCATTCATTCCAAACGAATCCTAATCCACTACTTTCAGTTGAATAATATAATGGGTTTTCTCCTTTTAGGCTTAATCCATATCTCTCAGCCCATACAGATAATATGTCATCTGGATTAGTATACCATTCATTCCACATAATATACGATGCTTCATTTCCATCTAATATATGTGATTCAAACATAGCTGGCGCTGGGTCTGGTACACCTTCTGCTAAAACAACATTACTTTGTATTTGTGTATATCCTTCATCACATTCATTTACTAAAGTAATTAAACTAAATAAATTAGGATAATAATATTGTGCTGAAAATACATATAACGGGCTTAATGTTTGAGTTCCATTTATAGATATTCCTTCAACTTGGATTTTATATGAAGTATTATTTTCTAATCCAGTTACTATGTATGATGTTGCGATTGGTGGAGTATTCGTATTAAATATTTTATCACTTGATATTAATAAATTATTGTTAGAATCATATAATCGATATTGAATATATTCAATCAATTCTCCTTCAATTTGGTCATATGTAGATTCAAATTCATAGGATGCTGTTTCAATTATATTAGTAACTGGCATATTAGTAATTACTAAAGTTGGAGCAGTATAACACCAAAATGCAACTATATTACTACTTCCGCTTATATTATCCTCTGAATCATATGTGTTAAAATAAAAATTATATTGAACTCCATTTATAAGTGTATCTGCTGGAACTTCTTGTTGTAATAAGAAACTTGTAACTTTGTTTTGATATATTAATAAATTATCAGAATTTCTTCTGATTGTGATTCTATTAGCAACCACTTGACTTCCACCACTTGAGGTAAAAGTAAATATACTTGCTGTGGTGGCATCAAATGCAATTTTTGTTTGAGCTACTGGCGTCGTTAAAGCCACTTTATTTTCACCCCTATCCTATAAGTTTACATAATATAAACATATTACTATATTGATTATTTTGAACTAATACTTTTACAGTATCATTAACAGATGGCGTTGTCATATCAGCATTAATTAAGATACCACTATATAATATATCATTTCCTTGAGAATCTACGCCTGTTTTTATTGTATATCCATATGTATCGTGTGAAATAATCAATGCAGTAATCATTGTGACATATGGAGCATTTTCAATTGAATTTTCCACATATTTTTCTATTTCATTTCTTGCCATTATTAAACCCCCTATGTAAAAGGAGAGAATAACTCTCCTTAATAATTCGCATATGACCCTTGTAAAAGTGATGACCACAATTCCATTGGACTATTCGATTGAACCGTAAGATTCTGTATTGTAATATTTTTACTATTATTAACACTAGAACTACTATTATTTGCAACAGTACTTGTTACTCCTTTTGCAATACTACT
>MUGC01000200.1 GCA_002900535.1 Thermoplasmata archaeon M9B1D
AAATATAACTGGTTTTATGGTTGGTCGAAAATATGAAGCAGGAGGAATTGCAAAGGATGGCGCTAAAATGGTAAATGCTGTTGCAACAGCAAATGTTCCACGTTTTACGGTCCTTATCGGTGGAAGTTTTGGTGCAGGTAACTACGGTATGTGTGGTCGTGCATATCAACCACGTCAACTTTGGATGTGGCCTAATGCCCGTATTAGTGTTATGGGTGGAGAACAGGCTGCTAATGTTCTATTAACTGTAAAACGCGATCAACTATGGAGAAGCGGAAAGGAACTTACAAAAGAGGAAGAAAAAAAGATTACAGAACCTATTCTTAAAAAATATGAAACAGAAGGAAATCCGTATTACAGTACAGCTCGTATTTGGGATGATGGAATTATTGATCCAATAGACACTAGAATGGTTCTTGGTTTAGGTATTTCTGCTTCATTAAATGCACCAATTCCAGATTGGAGACCAGGTGTATTTAGGATGTAATTAAAAATTGAAGAGCAATATTTTTGCTGCAAAACAATTAATTTATAAACCCTACCAAAATACACTATCTAAGTTATGATGGAGATGCAATGAAAGACAAAATAATTAAAGAAGTTATGGAATGGTGTGAAAAACAAGAAAAAACACCAGACATATACATGGACGAATTCGTTGACCTGGTAATAAACAAAACAGCAAACGCCCTTTTTGAAGAAATAAAAATCGAACTTGAAAACGAATTTGAAAGCGGAAATCTACACCATCCATTTATAATCTCAGATGAATATTATTTATATCTCAAATTGAAAGAAATAAAAAATAAAATAGTAAATCCAGAAAAAGACGAAGACTATATCGAAAATGAACTAGAAAAAAAATAAAAGATTTATTTTTTCCTTAGCTCACGTCTTAAAATTTTACCAGATATTGTTTTTGGCAGCTCATCAACATATTCAATAATACGAGGATACTTATAAGGAGCAGTCGTGTTTTTTACGTAATTCTGTATTTCTTTTGTAAGTGCGTCCGATGGCTTGAAACCTTTTGCAAGGACTACAAAGGCTTTTACTACAATTCCTCTTACACCTTTTGGATCGAGAACACCAACGACAGCACACTCTGCAACAGCATCATGTTCCATAAGCGCTGATTCAACTTCAAAAGGACCAATTCTATATCCCGAAGATTTAATAACATCATCATCACGACCAACAAACCAGAAATATCCATCTTCGTCCTTGTAACCACGGTCACCTGTAAAATAGTAATTTCCTCTAAAGGATATATTCATAATATCTTCATCTTTCCAATATTCTTTAAATAAACCAGGAGGTCTAATTTTCCCTCTAAGGTATATTGCAATATTTCCCTCTTCACCGAGTTTCAATTCTTTACCATCATCATCCACTATTCTTACATCATGTCCAGGAGTTGGCTTACCAACAGATCCATATTTTATTGGCATAAATGTATAATTCGAAAGTACGCATACTGTTTCAGTTTGGCCATAGAAATCATAAATGTCTAGACCAAAAGCTTTTTTCCAAACGCGTATCACCTCAGGGTTAAGAGGTTCCCCAGCACTCATACAATGACGTAATTTTAGTTTATATTTTGAAAGATCTGTCTGAATAAGCATTCTATAAACTGTTGGAGGCGCACAAAAAGTTGTTACCCCATATTTTTCCATAGCTCTTAGGAGTCCATCTGGGTCAAAACGACCTGGAGTTTCCCATTGTATAATCGTTGCGCCAACAATCATTTGACCGAAAAGTTTACCCCACGCTGCTTTTGCCCAACCTGTTTCAGATACAGCCCAATGAAGGTCGCATTTTGTTAGAGCTTGAGCAAATCGAGCTGTAACTTCATGACCCAAAGGGTAACTATGCATATGTAGAACCATCTTTGGATGCCCAGTTGTCCCAGATGTAAAATAAATAAGCATCGGATCAGTTGATTTTGTTTTATTAATCTTATCTTTATCAAGGTCTCGTGATGCATCATTTAATTCTTCATCATAATTATACCAGCCTGCTCTTTTTCCATCGATAAGCAATATATGCCTTAGGGAAGGACATTTTGCTTTTACTGATTCAACAATATCTGCATGATCCATATCGGTTATAACCATACATGCATTTGCTCGATTAATTCGATATTCAATGTCTTTTGCTGTAAGAAGCACTGTTCCAGGCATTGGGACGACACCTATTTTAAACATTCCAATAAGGGCAATATACCATTCTGGAATGCTTTGAAGGACTACTAGAACACGATCTCCTTTTTTGATACCTATTTTAAGCAATGCATTTGCAAACTGGTTAGACGCCATGCTTAAATCAAAAAAAGTATGATATCTATCATGCTTACCTGTTTGGTCAATAGATATCAAAGCAAGTTTAGTTCTATCTTCTGCCCATTTATCAACTACATCAAAACCAAAATTAAAATATTCTGGAACATGCCATTTAAAATTCTTATACATTTCGTCGTATCTATCTTTTTTTTCTAATGTAATTACATGTTTTGTCATAATTCCTTTACCCAATTAATATTTTTTATAAACCTAATTGTCTTGCAATAACCATTCTCTGAACTTCAGAGGTTCCTTCCCCGATTGTACAAAGTTTAATATCTCTAAAGTAACGTTCAACCGGATACTCTCGGGTGTAACCATATCCTCCAAAAATCTGAATAGCCTTATTCGTTACTTTCATAGCCATTTCAGATGCAAATAGTTTTGCCATTGAAGCCTCTTTTGTAAATTTTATCTTCTGATCTTCAAGGAAAGCAGCCCTATATACAAGAAGCCTTGCTGCTTCAACTTCAGTTGCCATATCTGCTAGCATCCATTGTATTGCCTGAAATTTACCTATAGGTTTTCCAAATTGTTGACGCTGTTTAGCATA
>MUGC01000018.1 GCA_002900535.1 Thermoplasmata archaeon M9B1D
ATTGCTATATTTTGTTCCCATACATAGTTTGATGCATAAAATGCAAACCATGCAATTAAAAATATTAACCATCCTACTCCAACAATTATTGAAAATGTTGGTCTCCAACCTACATCGTGTCTTGAAGCTATTGGTTCATTTTCTTCCATAAATAAGTCTCCTTAATTTTATATGGTTAATGTTTTTCTCTATTTAAAGTAAATTAACATCGAAATATATGTCTTTTTTGTAGAAAAAATCATTAAGCATAATAGGATTCTCGGTTTGTGAAGGATATGGATGATCCAGTATGCCCACTTGATTACCGTTATGGTAGAAAAGAACTGTTGGAAATTTTTGGTGAGAAAAAAAGATTACAGTATTTTTTAGATGTTGAAGCAGCACTTGCAAGAGCTCATGCAAAGATAGGAAATATTTCTAAGATTGCTGCCGATGAAATTACTAAAAAAGCTACGACTAAATTTGTAAAAGTTGAAAGAGTAAAACAAATCGAAGCTGAAACAAAGCATGATGTGATGGCTGTAACTCGGGCTCTTTCAGAAATATGCAAGGGAGAGGCTGGAAAATATATCCATTTAGGTGCAACCAGTTATGATATTGTTGATACTGCAAATGCTTTACAATTTGCAGATTCCACAGAATACATTAGAAAAGAATTAAAAAATCTAAGAGACACTTTTGTTAATCTTTCAAAAAAGCACAAAAAAACAATTATGGTTGGACGAACCCATGGACAACATACAATTCCAATAACTTTTGGATTTAAGATGGCAGGTTATGCAATGGAGGTTGATCGTCATCTCGAACGTATTTTTGAATGTAAAAGCAGGCTTTTAGTAGGAAAACTTTCAGGTGCAGTTGGAACAGGTGCAGCACTTGGACCCACTGCCTTGAAATTACAAGAAGAAATGCTTAAAGAATTACGCTTAGGTGTTGAAACCGTTGGAACTCAGATCGTCTGTCGTGATAGATACAATGAGATGCTTAGTGTTTTAGCAAATATTGTAACAAGTATGGAAAAATTTGCAACAGAGATTCGTAATCTTCAGCGTGATGAAATTAGAGAGGTCGCAGAAGCTTTTGAAACTAAAAAACAAGTGGGTTCATCAACAATGCCACATAAAAGAAATCCAATTACTTGTGAGCAAATATGTGGACTTGCACGAGTCGTTCGTGGTTTTGTTATTCCTACATATGAAAACGCTATTCAGTGGCATGAGAGGGATTTATGCAATTCCTCAAGTGAACGTTTCATAATTCCTCATTCCATTATTTTAACGGATTGGATTGTTTATCAAACAAATATTGTTTTCAAAAATTTAAAAGTGTTTCCAGAGCGAATGAAAAAGAATCTAGAGATTTCTAAAGGTCTTCCAATGGCAGAATCACTTATGACTACTTTGATTGGTAAAGGTATGGGTCGTGGAGATGCACATGAGCTTATGAGGAAAATTTCGTTAAAAGCAGCAAAAGAAAATAAAACACTTAAAGAAGTCTTTGTGCAAGAAAATAAAAAATTAAAATTCTTGTCAGATAAAGAAGTTAATGATGCACTAAATCCAGGTAATTATCTTGGTGCAGCTGAAAAAATCATTGATATAGTTGTAAAAAGATTTGAGAGATGAAAGTATATGGACAAATTTGAAACACTTACAAAAAACGTTGTTGAGTTGATAACAGAAGATGAACTAAAAAAGGTTTTAAAAAAGGATAAACCTAAAGGGTATATCGGCTTTGAACCATCTGGAACAGTACATCTAGGTTGGATTATTTGTACCAGTAAAATAAAGGATTTTTTGGAGTGTGGTTTTGATTTTACAGTACTTCTTGCAGATTGGCATGCATATATAAATGACAAACTCAATGGAGATATTGAAAAAATCAAACTCTGTGGTAAATACATGGAGGATTGTTTTGCTGCAATGGGAGTTGATACAAAAAAAATTAATTTTGTCTATGCAAGTGATTATGTTTCTGATCCAAAATATTGGGAAACTGTACTTCGTGTTTCTAAAGCAACATCTGTCAAACGTGTGAAGCGTGCAATGGATATTATGGGAAGATCAGAAGATGAAGCAGAAAAAGACTTGTCTAAACTTTTTTATCCTGCGATGCAGGTTTCAGATATCTTTTATCTAGATTTGGACGTTGCATATGGTGGGATGGATCAACGTCATGCACATATGCTAGCGCGTGATGTTTCTAAAAAAATTAATCGTAAATCACCCGTTGCTATTCATACGCCTCTTTTAACAGGACTTCAGGCAGGAGGACGTATGGACCCAACAGAGGTTAAGATGAGTAAGAGTAACCCGGATTCTATGATTTCCATTCATGACTCATCTGACGAAGTAAACAGAAAGATGAAAAAAGCATATTGTCCAGAGAAAATTGTTGATGGAAATCCAGTTCTTGAAATGTGTAAATATGTTATTTTTCCAGAGATAAAGGCATTCTTTAAAATTGAAAGACCTGAAAAGTTTGGTGGAAATCTAGAGTTTAAAAGTTATGACGAACTTGAAGCTGCATTTATAAAAGATTTACATCCTTTAGATTTAAAAAATGCAACTGCTAATTATATTAATCAGATTCTTGAACCTGTTCACAAATATTTTGAAAATCATTCTGGAGCATATAATAAAATGAAGAAATTAGGAATAATTAATTAGATTTTATTCTTCAAAGATAAACAAGTCATCGATTTTAGTGTTTAGAGCTTTTGCAATATCATGTGCCAGTTTTAGAGAAGGATTATATTTTCCTTTTTCAAGAAAAACTATAGTTTCTCTTCTTGCACCAACGTTTCTTGCTAAATCTTCTTGTGTCATGTCATATCTTGCTCTAAGTTCTTTGATTCTTGTTTTCATTTATTCTCCTTTCCTTGAAAAATAATAGTATGCAAGCATAAATGTTATTCCTGAGATCAACACTACTGCTGCTGTAACAAGGCCTCCTCTTAGTTCTTCGTCAAATAATATTATTGAAAGCATGTTGCTTCCTACAGCACTCCATATTGCTGCAATAAAACCGTAGTATCCTGCTTTGTATCCAGCAATCTTTAATCTTTCATCTTGTGCAGGTAGTCCCTTTTTTATGTTTTTTGCTCGATCGTATATTACGTAGCTTGAGGTTAAAATAATTATCAGTATTATAGGTATTGATATCATATCAAATAGTTCTATTGTTGGATTTGCAAGTATGTAATATGCAAAAGTGCCCACAACAAGTGCTGTTATTCCTATTCCCATCAAAATTACTAATTTTTGACCTGTTTTAGTTTCATTTAACATTTTTTATCACCTTTTGTTTTTTATTTCTAACTTTTTGTTATTTATTTCTAACATTATGTTAGATGTATTTAACCTTTTCGGCTGAAAGCGTTAATTAATATATTTCGACAAAAATAGATTATTTTTTGTTACTTATTATGATTTTTAACTATTTAAATGTTTAATCCGTTACGAATTTTAAATTTTTTTCAATACTCTTAATGTTCATTTTTTAGATGTCAGTGCTAAAACAAATCGTTATTGAATCAGATTTTGACAACAAAATAAATGATAGTATATTAGAAGATTCGGTTTCCAATATACCTTTAGGTTCTCCTAACAGGAACTTTATTCACTTAGATGAAAAGAGTTCCCAAAAAATTGATTATCTTTATGAAAAGATGGCTTCTTGTGGTTCTGAATTTAGGGAATATCTATCACAAGAAGGCGAACATAAGGTTTTACCTGTTTATTGTGATAATAGAAGTTGTGATAAACCTGAATGTAAAGAACATAGGTTGTATAAGTATAGGAAAGAACATCAAGGTCAAATTAATGTTCTGAATAAATCTATGAGAAAACCAAAAGGTTGGGTTTTTTCAGGGTGGAAAATTCCAATAAATGAATTGGATAGAACTTTTTGTAGAAAAAAATTAGTTTTTCTGTTTAATCTGTTGAAAGTTTTTTCAGTGTCAGAATTCTCTGTTCATATGGAGATTAAGGTTTATCCAAAGACACATAAAGATTTTGGAATGGCTTATTTGCATTTTCACGTTGTAAGTGGTGGTTTAAAAGATTTACATTTTATCCGTAAAAAATGGGGTCGACAAATAAAGTATGAGACTGCTATAAGACCCAAAAGTTTAGGTTATTATGTTTCCAAATATGCTTCTAAGACCCCAATTTTTGATTATGAACCAAATAGATGGTATTATCATCTCTTAGTATACAAGACCCAAATGCATAGGTTTAGTTGTAAACCTGAAGATAGTATAAAAGTTGGAAGTGAATGGGTTTGTTTAGATGTTGTTTTATCTGAAGTTAAAAGAGAATTGTATAGGTATTCTTATTTGAATCCTGCAAATAGTTTACGGCGTAATAAAAAGGGTCGTCTTCAATATTTTAAGATTTTAGAATCGCCGGATAAAGAAAGAGAATTTTCTGAATCTGTTAATTTTAGATGGTATAATCCAAAAAGGATTATTGAAGCGAAAAAGAAAAATCATATTTTAGAGGATTTTAAAAATGGATTATGAAAGTAGAATGAGATTTTGTAAGGTTTGTCCTTTTTATGATGAGGAAAACCTGTATCAACCTGAATGTATGAATTGTAAATATGGGGGTGGATATTGAATGAATTGTCCATATTGCCATAATGAGTTAGAGATAAAATTAGATACTATTGTAGATAAATTTTTTTTGTATTGTCCTGTTTGTAGGATATTTTCAAAATATGAATAGTATGTTAAAAATGATAAAATTAAAAGTTTTAAGTGGAGGGGAGTGAAGTTATATTTAAAATAGGGAACATAATGAATATAACTTTGAGAAGAATCACTCCAATTATTTTACTTTGCCTCCAAAATCTGATTGAATTAACGATATATATATTTTTTTGATAATAAATGTAACAAATGTTACATATTATGTTTAAGGATATATTTTATAAACTTTTAGTTGTTTTAAAATAATGGGTTTAGAGTGAGGAAAAATTAAAAAATATCTTAACAAAAAAATAATGAAGATGAAAATAATATGAGTAAATGGGATGAAATAATTGCAGGATTAATTTTAATTGCGATTGGAATTATATTGATCTCTGTTGGAACTTTTATTTTAGACACTATTCCTGAAAGTGATAACATAGAAGAGGGTGTTGAAGAACAAACTGAATATCTTCCAAGAGAGGTGGGATGGACACTTATAATTATGGGCATTATTAGCATAATTATTAGTTTAGTTGTAATAATTGCATCTGCAATATAATAAATAATAAGAAATATCTAAAAACCTTAAAAAATAGTTATTTTAATATAATGGAATTAAGGGTCTAAATGTGTGAAACTCTTTAGAGGAATCACATTTTACATTAATTTGTATGTTTTTGTATGTTTTATGATGGAAAAAGATTTGTTGTCATTTGATTAATGTAATGATCTATACTGTGTATGATAAGATTTGTTCCTTTCTTTTTATTTGTTAATGATATATTTATTAACAATTAGTTGTTTTTGAATAATAGTTTTGAGGGAGTAAGAAGTGGATAAAAAAATTCAACAACAAATAACATTTATATTTTTAATTCTAACATTGGTTTTATTTGGAGTTTCACAGATTTTACCTTGGGTGACAGCAGAAGTTGAAGAAATAGAATCAGGAAGTTACTATATCTGGGGTTCAAAAAGTGAAATTGTAATATCAGGAAATTCTACATTAAAAACTTACATTCAAGATTTTATAGATACTGCGAGTAATCGCAATAAATATCTAGCAGACCATCAAGAATTGATAGGCGTTTCTAATACTAGTTTAATGAGTTTGATTATACTCAGTATTGGTTGGGTAATATCTTTATTTGTTATAATTTTTGTAGGTTTATCTATAAAATATTTATATGAGAAAAAAGAAGATAGATTGATACAAAATGTGAATTATTGTATGATTTATTCAATCGTTACTTTAGTTATATTTTATGTAACTTTAACTTTTTTATTAATCCCAGCTGTTAGAGAGGCAATCTCTATTCTTGGTGGTCCTAATACATTTTCAGTAAATTTAAATTGGAGCGTTGGATTTGTAACATTTTTAATTGGAACAATATTAGTTTCAACAATTAAAATAATGGATGTTTATAATAAGTTCTCAACAAACTTGGAAAATAAAGAAATTGAATCAACTCAAACTGAAAATAATAAATTTTGTAGGAATTGTGGAAAAGCTATCTCGCTTGATGATAAATTTTGTCCTAATTGTGGTGAAAAAGTTTAAGGAATGTTTTAAGCAATTCATTTTTAGCAAATTCATTATAATTATTGATTTTACTGCATTTTTTATTCATAAATAAAAAATACTATTCTTTCCAAAGGAAAATGGCTTGTCGTTGTGGCTTCTCCATTATTCAACATAGGTTTTGCTAATAATATTTTATGTATTCTTTCCTGAAGGTAATCCGTATTGCCGTTGGGCTTCTCCATTATACAAGAAGTCCATAAGGCGATACATAGGATACCTTCTTCTCTCTCCTTCCATTAAAAATGCTATACGTCGAAGTCTTTTGTTTATAAAAGTTGAGAATTAAACAAAATGGGTTTATCATAATTGTTTTGCTTTAAATTGGGTGGTGGGGCTTTCGACACGCATAAAGAGGAAACTTATGCGTAGCACCACCACGTTAAAGCATTCATTTCTTCATTTTTTGTTTGCGTATTGTATCATTTTTTATTTTCTTTATCATTTTTATTGGGTCAATTTCTCCACTTTTCAATTTTTTCATTTTCTTTGCTTGTTCAATTAATTTATGTATTTCTTCATCTGATAATTTACTGAACATATTGACTATTCTATCATTAAAATCTGCCTTTATAAAATCTTCAGCCGTGTATTTTCTATCTTCGACAAAGTAATACCTGCCGTCTATCATTTTAAGTTTGTATCCTTTGTATTTTGGTTTTTTGATTAGTTCAAGCATTCTTTTATTGTGTTTGTCTAATTCTTCTTGTTGTATTCTGTCAACGTAATCTTCTTCTTCCTGTGTAAGTTTAACTTTTGCTTCAATTTCTTCTTGTGGTAAATCCTTCCACCAAAACGGATTTATTTGTGACCTTAGTTCATCTGTCAATATTTTTTCTATTGAAGCAAATTTTTCTTCTAAGTTTTTGATATTTTCATTAAGTTCAGAATTGACTTGTTCAGTATTTTTAACTCTTTTTTTAATTTCTTCTATATGTTTCCGGTGTTCTATTGTATCTTTAGTGATATTTGTATCTGTGTATATTAGAAGGTTAGTTGAGAATTTTAAGTAGTCTTCTTTTATCTCTTTCTCATTCTTTTTGTAATATCTGTTGCTAATATCCACGTGTCCGATAAGATATTCTGCTAAGTCTTTGTTATTAAGATATGATCTGAAATAAGATTTCAGATTGTAAAGTCTATATTTATAGTATATTTTTCCATTAATTTTTGAAATTTCATCTAAGTCAACGTCTTTTAGTAATTTGTTCCAGCGATTCCTTATTCTTCCTATTGAAAGAGGAAATAATTTATTGCTTCTTTCGTATTTTATCGGTAAATTCGATATTTTCCTATGATATTCTATATATCTGTTTCTTTGTTTTAACCAGTCTTCTATTGCGTTTTTTGTCTCATTTGTAATATAGAAATATGGTCTTCTTCTCTTAGTGGTTGTATTAAGTTTATCATTATTTATTCTGGGTGGATTTTCTTCTAAATGTAAATCAGAAAGTTCTATGTTAGATAAGTCTTCTTCTCGTTGTCCACTATGGGCGATTGTTAAAGCAAATGCTTTAAGCATTGAATCAGCGTTTGAAAGAATAAGTCTTATTTTTTCTTTATCTAAGGGTAAATCGTTAAAGACTTTACCATTTACAGGTATTAGTTTATTGATTTTTTTCCATTCTGAATCTTTGAATTCTATGTGATATTCTTCAAAAAATTGTTTTACTGCTGATTTGTAGTTTTTATATGTTGATTCTCCTTTTGCTATATTCTCCTTTTTTAAGTATAATATGAAAGATTCTATATCTTCTAAGTATTTATCTTTAAGTTTGAGTTCATCTTTTTTATTGAGAAGTCTTGTATCTTTAAAATATTCATCAGGGTCATTTATGTTATGAAGTGCGAAATAATAATTTAATGCTGTTCTCCTTGTTCTAAATAATGAATTGCTGTTTGCTGTCTCTAAAAATTTATTTACTTTATCAAATGACATTAAAATCAATATTATGAATAAAATGTTAGTATATAACATTTATTGATTCCAGAGTGTTAGATGTATATAACATCTAGTATTTATAATTTTCCAATAAAAAAGCAAAAAATCCCAAAAGGTATTTTAAAAGAAATAGCTGAAAAAGAAAAAGTTGAATTAAAACTTAATAAACCATCTCACTGGAAATAGTTTTACCCATAATATTTTTTAAGCATTTTCATAGCCTTTAGAGTAATCCATTTACTAGGAGCTCCTTTTGTTTCAATGTTTGTAATAAAACGACCGTTAAATGTTTCTTCAAGAATCCAACGTCCTTGTTCATTCTGCTTAGAAACAACGATGTTCACTGCATCTTGCATTCTTTCATCTTTAATCCCTAAATCTGTTAGTATATTTAGAATTTCAAGAATATCATCCTGGTACATGTGGGGAAAACGAAGTCTAAGCCAACCAGGTTTTGAAACCTTTGAAAGATTACGACTTTTCTTGTAAATATGATGTAAAAGCAGATAATCAACAGCCTTGTCGATTGTGTTTTTTACATCTTTATTTCTTTTATTTTCAGGAATTTCAGCAAGGGCTTTCAATGATTTTACAACACCCATATGACATGAATGTTTACTAAAACATGCTTTGTGTCCCTTATAAGGCCAATCGTCTGGCAAATCAATGTATTTACCATCATCAAATCGTTGATACTTTGTAATCCATTCAATCCCTTTTTGAACTCGTGGGTCATCTAAATAACCAAAGCGAATCATAGACCAGATCATGTTTCCGGTAAGACAAGGAATAACCTTTCCAGGTGTGCCTCCTCCTTTTGAGGAGCTATGATAAGCAAAACCACCACGAATTTTATCTTGAGAATTTTTTAAAATAAACTCGCAGGTTTTTCTTATTCTTTGATCCTTTTCATCAGCACCTAAAGAAGCTAGTATAATAAGATTCCAAACGGTACCTCGATATTTAGAATGTTCATAGAAATCTTCAGGTTTTCCCCAATAACCACCAGAGTTTTGTTTCTCTAAAATCTTTGGAACTACACCAGTTTTCATAATTTGCTGTTTTGTACTTTTAACTTCTTTATCATCTAATGGTTTACCAATTAAATCAACGAGAGTATAATATTTAACTGATGGGTTATCATTTTCAAATAACCAGTTTGTGTTATCTTTTTTTAAATAATATTTCCAATCGTTCATACCTAGGCATCAAAAATTAATATGGGTTTAACATTTTTAATATTATATACTTTTAATTATAGGTTTAGTTACCAAGAATATAGAAAAGTAATATCTTTTGTTATTAGTTAAATAACATTTAAATTATTAACTTAATAACTTATATATAGTATCTTATATATAATAACGTGAAATGTTTGTAAAATTTATAAAAATTAAGATAATTTCCCTTTGCCTAATTTTTTTATTGCTAGGTGCTTCTTTTCTATGCCAAGCAACAAATCAAACTATTATAACAAATAAAAATGGAAGTAAAACAGCAAATGCAAACATTATCGATATGGTTCAGCAAATAGATGAAAATCTAGTTTATTACTATCTTAGTAATCTTGTAGAATATGGCATTCGTTATACCGGTAGTTTGGAATGTCAAATTTCTGGTGATTATCTATATAATGAGTTTGAAAAAATGGGACTTTTTGTAGAATTTCATGATTGGAGTTTTGATGAATTTAATAGTAGGAATGTCGTTGCAACGTTGAATGGATCCGACACTGAAAGCGATGCTATATTTCTTATAACAGCACATTATGATACTTTTAAAAATTCTCCTGGTGCGAATGATGATGGATCTGGTGTTGCAGCAGTATTGGCTATAGCTAATGTTTGCAGTAAATATAGTTTTAATCATACAATTCGTTTTATTTGTTTTTCAGGTGAGGAAGTTGGAACTTATGGAAGTCTATCTTATGCACGTGATTCATATGAAGATGAAGATAATATTATTGCAGTGTTAAATCTGGATATTATTGGATATGCAAATTCAGTTTATGGAGGAAAAATCATCCGTTTTCACCATGAGAAACGTTCCTCATGGATTGCAGAGTTTGCACAAGATGTTAGTAATAAATATCTTGAAATAGTTGATATGACTGTTGAAGATATGCCCAATTATCGTGGCCATGATGGGCAGGCTTTCTTGGATTACGGGTATGATGGTGTATGGATTGCAGAACATGATGGATATTCATGGGGTCATTCACCAAATGATACAATGGAACATATTAATCTTACATATCTTTCAAAGGCAACTAAGTTTATGCTTGCAGTTCTAGTTGAACTTGCAAACAGACCAATTGATCTCCAGGTTATTATAAAAACACCATATGAAGGAACAATTTATTTTTTAAAAAGAAAAATTCCAGTTTCTTTTGCTCGATATTACTTTAGCAAACTTCGTGGTACTACAATTATTTTTGGAAAAACTACTGCTAGTGTGCAAGTTAAAAGTAGTCAAGAAATCAAATTCGTTGTTTTTTGTAAAGATAATAATTTTGTATACTGGGATTCTTCTCCGCCTTATGAATGGGATTTTAATAGTAGATATAGTTCAATTAATGGAATGTTTACTTTAAGAGTATATGCATATACCTATACTGGTCAGTTTGCATCTGATGAAATGGATATTATAATGTTTTCAAAACCTTAGAAAAACATCAATTTTACCCATAAGTATTTTTTTTGAAAAATTATACAATTTATTATGAAAACAATTGGTCTAATTGGTGGAACATCTTGGTTATCAACACTTGAATATTATCGGATTATTAATGAAACAGTAAATGAAAAACTTGGAGATGCTCATTCTGCACGTTGTATTTTATATTCTGTTGATTTTGAAGAGGATATTGTAAAAAATGAATACAATTGGGATAAGATAATTGAAAATTATATAGATATTGCAATAAGACTTGAGCGTTTTGGCGCAGATTTTTTAATTATTTGTGCTAATACTGTTCATAAAATTGTTGAAGGTGTTCAAAAAAGTATAAAGATTCCGATTCTTCATATAGCTGATGCAACTGGTATAAAGATTGTTGAAAATGGATTCAAAAAAGTTGGTCTTCTTGGAACCAGGATTACCATGGAAGAAAATTTTTATAAAGATAGGCTAAAAGAAAAATTTGGTATTGAAACAATTATTCCTAAAGAAAATGAAAGAGAAATAATTCATAAAATTATTCATGAAGAGCTGACTTATAATATAATTAGAGATTCTTCTAAACAAAGATACATTAAAATAATCAGAAATCTGGTAGATGATGGCGCGCAGGGAATTATTCTTGGTTGTACTGAAATACCGTTGTTAATTAAACAAAATGATGTAGAGATTCCTGTTTTTGATACAACTAACATTCATGCCAAAGCAGCGGTAGATTATGCATGTTTGAGAATTTACTGAAGCAGAATTAACTTTTTCTTTTCGTTTATAGATAAATGTTTATTGAATATTTTACTAATAAAT
>MUGC01000201.1 GCA_002900535.1 Thermoplasmata archaeon M9B1D
GACTCTGCTCTTTTAACATATGTGTTATAAACAATTCCCCATTTCATTCAACTTCTATCTCCTTAATTTTTTTCCGATATTTAAGAAGTGGTGCTAGTTTCATCATTAATGTTGGATGTTTTTTGACAACTGCTTTAATTAATGCATATGTGCTGATTTCATCAAACACTATCTCTTGTAAAGAGTGAGCAATCTTATTAAATGTTTTATCATTCATATCAAGTAAAATTTCCTTTACGATATAATTACGTTTGATTTTCTGACCAAATGCTTCTTTCCATCTTTTTTCATATTCTGATAGAAAATCTTGAGTAAAATCTTTTTCCTCCACTGCTTTTCCTATAATTTCTCCAGCGATTTTGCCGCCCTCAAGACAATGTGTAAGGCCGCCACCTGTAATAGGATCAACATGACGTGCAGCGTCTCCAACTAAAAGCAGATTATCTCTAACGGTCTCTACAGGATTTGCAACTGGTACTGCACCTGCAAGAAAACGAATGGGACTCCCGTTCTTTAGTCGGGGGTCTTTTTGAATAAAATCATCTAAAAGTTTTTTAGCCATACCAGATTCAGAAAGGCTTGCAAGAATGCCTATTCCAACATTTGCTATGTTTGGACCTTTTGGAAAAACCCATACATAACCGCCAGGAGCGATTTCCTTCCCGAGATAAAACTCACAGTAAGCATCTTTAACATCAATATTTGAAAGAGTGTATTGACAGCATGTTTCTAAATCTTTAGGATCTAATCTTGTATTAATATTTGCCCACTGACCAACCTTCGAGTCGACACCATCAGCACCAACAATAATATCTGCCTCAATTTCTAATATTTCATCGAAATGTTTAGCCTTGATGCCTGTAATATTATCCTTCTTTTTCAACAAACCAATTGCTTGAGTATTCGTCATATACTCGGCACCGGCTTTTATAGCCCGACGTGCAAGTTCTTGATCAAAGATGTCTCTATAGACAACATATCCTGTTTCATTTCCAGCTTGCTCTGCCGCAAGTGTTACACATGTTTTATCTGGCGAGTAAATTCGTGCTCCATCCATTTTACCTGCAATCCAACGATCGCCTTCTAGCATATCCCAATCATCAATTTTCCTGCTGATTCCTTCTCCACATAAAACTGGTACACCTACTTCTGAACGACGTTCAATAACCAAAACTTTTACCCCTGCTTCTGCTGCAAAACGAGCAGTAACACTACCTGCTGGTCCTGAACCAACGACTATAGTATCATATTTCATTTAGAATCCATCCCCTGAAATTGCACCAACTGGGCATGTTCTGATACAGATTGCACAGCTAATACATTCTTCATCGTTTATTAATGCTTTATTTCCACACCAGCTTATTGCATGCTGTGGGCATACAGAAATACATCCGCAACATGCAAGACATTTACTAATACTCACTTTTGCTTTAGGCTTTCCCATATGATTCACCCCTAGTTATACCGGATGCTATCAAATGAGCCACACGAATCGGCTCGGGCACGACACCCCTTATTGTCGAAATCTTTATTATTTCTTTTGTCTCTTCTATCGACAATCCAACACTTTTCACAAATATAGGGTTATAACTTGTTTTAATCTTGTATAACTTTCCATTTTTCATAAGAGTCAAACGATTTTGCCAATCTTTAAATTTTTTTTTCAGAGCAATCTCTATTTTTTTAAAATCAGGCTTGTCTCGAGTTACAGTTATAACAGGGAGGCCTGTATTAGAGAATATTTCTTTGATATTTATAACATTAAAACCACCGAGAGCGATCCCATCTAAAAGCATTGCTTTCAGCTGCTTTCTATGTCGGGTATTTTTTATCATATCTACACAAATAGAAGTTGCATCGTGACCATCAACTGAAACCTGATTTCTAAGAACGCATTCAAGATAATTTCCACCTCTCATTACAACACCAATAATTGTTGCGTATTTATCAGAAAAAGAAAATGGGGAATCATCGATACCTAGCAAACGAATTTGTTGCTTCATAATTAAACAAAATCAATTTTTACTATTTATAATAAAGGTAAATGTCCCGTCACTTGATCAATTATATTGTTTGGGGCAGGACCAATTCCAAGAACTGTTTTAGTTCCAGCAGGGATTTCAGTATGCCCCGCATCACTAATTATGTGAGAAACTATCTTTAATTCCTCGGCTTTTTCTTTAAGTGGATAAAAATCTTTTTCATATTCGACTTTTAAGATGGCTTTCTTACCGCCTTCATTCTGCCATTTGTTGAACCATTTAGAGTTATTTTTTTTGGTATCAAAAGCACAAGCAACTGCAGCATGTGCAACCTGTGCAGCAAGTTTTCCAATTGAAAGCTTAAGATCACTTCTTGTCACTATTACCATTTTATATTCAAAGTCTATCATTTCCTTCATTGCCATCACACTTTACTTCTTTAAAATTTTCTTGTCTCCATTTCTCTCCCATTTTCTCTGCATTAAATCGGTCAACAAGCCCTTTTACCAGTAGTGTTTTACCGTCTTCTTCAACATGTTTCAACGGTACACCAAGATATTTACTGCCTGATTTTATAATGATAATGTCTTTATCTATTGCTACACTTTCACCGATTTTTCTGCCAACCCCATCTAAAACAAAGCGACAAATCATACTATTTTTATAGTTTTCTTCTTCCTCAATTTTTTCTCTCTTTTTCCTTCTATCTTTTGAAAAAAAGAACAACATGTTATTTGTTGCAATATTAAATTGATATCTTAAAAGGCTTGTAAACATCGTCCGCTTCACATCGGTGTATCTACGATTCTGTTATAAATCTTATTAAATATACCTCTTTTGCTATATGGATAAATATGATGTATTGATAGTTGGAGGAGGGCCAATTGGTGGACAAG
>MUGC01000202.1 GCA_002900535.1 Thermoplasmata archaeon M9B1D
TATGGTTGAAACTTATCCATTTAAAGGTTTAACATACAACAAAGAAAAAATACAAAAACCAGACGATGTGATGTCTCCACCATATGATATTATATCAGATGAAATGCAAAAAAATCTTTATAATAAACACCCTCAGAATTTTGTAAGGCTTATACTTGGTAAAATAAATACTAACGACTCAAATGATAACAATAGATACACAAGAGCAAAAGAACTTTATGATTTATGGCAGAAAGAAAAAATTTTAATGGAATCTATAACACCTGCAATATATCCATATAAAATAGAATATAAGATTGATAATAAAATAAGAACTATGAGCGGTTTTTTTATCTTACTTAAGCTTGATGCTAACTATAAATTTGTTAAAGCCCATGAAAAGACTTTATCCAAACCAAAAGCTGATCGCTTGAATCTTATGAGATCATGTCATTCTAATCTCGAGCCAATCCAACTTTTATATATTGATGAACAAGATAAGATTAGAAAAATAATTGATGATAACTTAAGCAAACCAATTTTTGATGTTATAGATTATGAAGGTTTTAATCATAAATTGTGGAAACTTGAGGATAAAGAAGTTATTTCAATGGTTCAAAACATCCTGAAAGATCAGGTTTTGTTTATTGCAGATGGTCATCATAGATATCAAACCGCTATCGATTTTGCAAAAGAAATGAGAGAAAAGACAGGAAATACATCTGAAAACGCTCCGTTTAATTTTCGTATGGTTGTTCTTGCAAATATGTTTGATGAAGGTCTTTCTATTCTTCCAACTCACAGATTAATAAGAAAACTAGATATCAAAATCAACGATATTTTATTAAAACTTGATAAATATTTTAATGTTGAAGAAAAAATTGCTAAAAATAAAAATTCTTTGAAACTCAGTCAAGAGATAATGAATGAAATTAAAACTGATAACAACAAACATAAGTTTGCCTTATATTTTAAGGAAAGATATTTTGTTTTAACCTTAAAAGATGAAAAATTTATGGATAAGTTTGCAGATGATAAATCTATTAATTGGAGATCTCTCGATGTTTCTATTTTACATAAAATTGTTCTTGAGCATATAATAGGGATCAACCAGGATATTCTAGAGGATCATGTAAAATACACACGTGTTGATGAAGAAGCAATTAAATTTGTCGATGAAGGTAAATTTGATTTTTCAGTTTTAATGAATGCCACAAAGATTGGCGAACTGAAAAAAATTGCGGAAACAGGTGAACATATGCCTCAGAAATCTACTTACTTTTTACCCAAAATGCTTTCTGGACTTGTCATATATAAAATGGAATAATCCATAAAAGCATTCTATTTCTATTCTGTTTATTATAATATTGCGCGTATTTAATTATCAACTTTTGCAATTTGACAATATGTCTAGAAAGTATTAAATACTCAGAAAAACAAATATTAACATGATTTATCAAAATAATGGTTTATCCTTTTATAAAATGGGGTGAATAATTAATGTCGAAAAAGATAGACTCAAAAATTATTTTTCCTAAGATAGCGGTGGTGAATAAGTAAATGACTCCGATGATCATGATCCTAGTTGGTTTTATAGCAGGCTTGACAACCATGACTTTTGTAAGCTTATATAAATGGGTTTATAAATTTTGGAAAGAAAGTTCTGAATAAAATCTTAATTTGTATAGATTATTTTTTTAAAAATAAATTAATTCTAAATTTTATAAAAAAATAAAAAGAGGGTTAATTTTTATATTCCCTCTCGAAAACTATTTTGGAATTTTTGGAATTACTTTTTCTAACTCTTCAGTCTTTCCAGCGTCCCATATTGCTCTGATTGCTAGAAGACCTGCAGCTGGTGCTGCAAATATTGCTAAAGTTGCTGATATATTTGCAAAATATGTTCCAACGACGTCGAGATTAGTAAACCATTGACCTGCCGCGCCTATTCCAACCAATATCAATGCTGCTATTAGAAACGTTGGAATTCTCTCTTGGGTTATATTGCCTATTGCAAAGAACGACAATACACCAACTACAAAACCAAGCACCGCAAGTGCGATTGTTAAATATGTTGGATATTGTAATTGCATAACACCCTCTTGGTATGTTGGTGTCCATAGTGCTTGTGCTAAGAGGCCGACTATCACTGCTATGATCACTCCTATTAAGAACAACCAGCTTGCTAATTTCTTGAATATTTCCATTTCTCCATCCTCTCTCCTATTTTTTAAGGCATTTAATAAAATACAGACCGTATTATAAATAAATTTAGTGTAACTAATAGTTTAGGTAAATATGTAGGTAAGTAGACACTTTATATCACTATCGGCAATCCTTGAAAAAATAACTATACTATTAATAATTTAAGTCCATACGTCATTTTTACAAATTGGTATTTTAATAAGATATTATTAAATACAATAAGTTCTAAAAATAATAAACGTTGGAAGAAACTGACAAACGTGGATGGGGTCGAAAGATTTCTAAATGCACCTCTTCTTGAAAATCGGCCCCCACTATACTTCTACATTATTTGACTTGGAAAAATTTAATAGGTAAATTCTTATTTTAAAATATTGGCAAGATATGAAAACCATAATGATCATCGATGATAAAACAAACATAATTGAAGAAGTTAAGGAATCTTTAGAACAAGAAGATTTCGAATTAATAACTGCAGAAAATAACCGTAAAGCACTTGAATTAATAGAAGAAGATAAAGAGGACAAATATGGACTAATTCTAATTGATACATCCATGCCAGATACAAAAACACCTGCCTTTTTTTCAATAAAACCAAAATCCAATAAAAATATAGATACAAGTAAAAAAGAAGATTTTTTACAAAAACCCTTTACAAAAGAGCAACTACTTAATTTTATAAAAAGTAA
>MUGC01000203.1 GCA_002900535.1 Thermoplasmata archaeon M9B1D
TGGCTTGGAACAGAATTTCCATTTAAAAAAGGCTGGATAATTGAGCCGATATCAGATTCAACGTTATATCCTGCTTATTATATCATTTCAAAATATGTAAATGAAAACAAAATTAATCCAAAAGATATGAATGAAGACTTTTTTGATTATGTTTTCCTTGGAAAAGGAAAAGCAAAAGAAAAAATTTGGACTGAAATAAAAAATGATTTTGACTATTGGTACCCGGTTGATATAAACCTCGGCGGAAAAGAACATAAAACGGTACATTTCCCTGTTTTTTTGATGAATCATGTTGCGATAATGCCTGAATCAAAAAGACCAAAGGGACTATTTGTACACTGGTGGGTTACACAAAAAGGTAAAGAAAAAATAAGTAAGGCCAAAGGTGGTGCAGAGCACATTAATGAGGCAACAACAAAGTATGGCGTTGATGCAATGAGAATTTATTATTCTCATGTAGGCTCACCATTTGTTGATGTTGAATGGGATTCAGAAGCGGTGACAAAATACAAAAATCGAGTTGCAAACATATTCAAACAAATAATACAAATACAAAAAGTAAAAGATAAACAAAACGAAAATCTGGATAAATGGTTTCAAAGTGTATTACAAAGAACAATAAAGAAAACAAAAGATGCATTTGAAAAATTTGATTTAAGAGTTGCCGCAAATGAAATATTTTTCGAATGTCAGAAAAATCTGCAATGGTATATCAAACGGGGTGGAAGTAATAAAAAAACTTTAAACGCTTATTGTCAAACCTGGATTAAGCTTATGACACCAATAACACCTCATGTTGCTGAGGAGTTATGGACGGAAATAGGAAATAAAACATTTATTTCAAACGAAGAATATCCTAAGTATAATCCTAAAGAAATTTCTGAAAAAGACGAGATCGGCGAATACTTACTTTCAGGGGTATCTGATGATATAACAGAAATTTTAAAAGTAACAAAAATGAGTCCTAAAAAAATACATGTTTATACATCACCTAGATGGAAAATAGATATATTTAGAAAAGCAATAAAGCAGGTTGAGGAAAACAAATTCAACATAGGTGTTGCAATAAAAGAAGCTATGTCTGATCCAAAGATGAAAACTATTGCAAAAGAGGTATCACAATATGTTGGCAAATTACAAGGCGAAGTAAAAAAATTAAGTGAAACAGATAAACAAAGATATCTTATAGATTTCAATGAAAAAGAATATCTCAAGCAAGCAAAAGAGTATCTTGAAAACATGTTTTCATGCAAGATAAATATTTATTCTTCTGATGACAAAGACATTTTTGATCCTCAAAATAAAAAACGTTTTGCTATACCGTTGCGTCCAGCAATATACATTGAATAGGTTTCTTAGATGGGAATTATTTTTGCAGGGTCATCTTTTATCTGTGGTGGATAATCTGGGATTACACCTAGTTTGAAAATTGTAGCTTCAGAAGTTGTCTCACAATAATAATATTTCTTACCATTTTCATCTTCAACAAACTCACCATGATCACCTGAAAGATTAATACCTACTGCTAGGTGTCCTACTCGCTCAGAGTTTTCTTCCCATTTGTAATAGAGTAAGGCTACATCATAACCAAGGTAATCCATAAATGCTGCATAAAGAACTGATGTATCTTCACAATCACCTTTTTGTTCTACAAGTGTTTCAACTGGAAATCTCCAATACTCCTCACAATTCTCTGTTTCATTATCAAGTGAATAATCAATATTTTCTTGTACAAATCTTAAAATAAAATTAGCAGTTGTCACTTGATCATAATTATTTTCTTTTGCTAGGGTGTAAAGTTCATCTGCTATATCTTGTACGACTTCTTCATTGGTTGTTACAAATGCCGCCATTTTTTTATCAGGTGCGAATCGATCGTTTTGAGGCATTCTATTTACATTAGCATTTAAATAATTCTCATATGTTTTAACAGGTATTTCGGTATAAATCTTCCAATTTTTATTGTTAAAAGTCCAGCTATAAGTTTTTTCATAGGTATCAATGTCAGGTATGGTCTTTTCTGAATGGCTGATATCATACCATAAAACTCCTTCACTCCCTTCTGATTCACCACTAAAAGTAATCTGATTTGCTTCATTATCAAAGATTAAAACAAGTGTATTTTTATTTGCTATATCGCTAATATCAACAATATGATCTTCAATAAAAAAATCATAATCATACATGATAATTTCAATTTTAGTAGTTTTTTTATCAGTTTTATCTGGGATATCATAATAAAAAGGCGTAGTATCAACAGTTTTCTTTTGATTTAGTAAAACCCACCATGGCTTTTCATTGTTTGAAACTCTATGAGTAACATTATCATCGATAATTATATCAAAATAAATTTGAGCCCATCTAAGAATATCAACTCTGCTCGTTACTTTAAAATCTAAAATTTTTATACCAATTGATAAGTCAACCTCATCGTTAATATCATAGAAGTCTGCAACACCGTCTTCATCTGTATCCTTATGTGCTTTTGGATCGTTTGGAAATTCATCAATTTCTAAAGGTGGAATGCTAGTGCTATAACTTTGATTTTTACCATCGTTCCATTTATCTGGATAACCATCACCATCGGTATCAATACTCGCTGCAGGGTCATCTGGAAAAGCATCAAGTGTTAGATCTGTTATATTGCCATCTTGGTTTTTTCCAGGATTCCATTCATCTGGATATCCATCTTTATCAGTATCAATGCTTGCTGCTGGATCATCTGGGAAATCATCTTCATCATCATATACTCCATCATTGTCTGAGTCAATTTTTACAATTGTTTCATCGGAGTTAATTAAAAATAGGGCAGAATAGCTAAAAAGGATTGCGACTAAAATTATGGATATCAAGATGATGGCTGCTTTTTTC
>MUGC01000204.1 GCA_002900535.1 Thermoplasmata archaeon M9B1D
GGTAAGAAAATTTCTGGCAACGCTCAGACAAGAAAGCTTAAAACAGTTTTACAACATGGAACAGTTATCTTAGATGTTGATGTTGATAAAATGTTTTCTGTATTGCGTGTCCCAAATGAAAAAATTAAGGATAAGATGATTTCTGATGTTAAACAAAGAGTAACATCGATAAAACACATTCTAGGAAAAGAAATAGCTTTTTCTGATGCTACAGTTGCAATGAAAAAAGGTTTTGAGGAAGAATTTGATATTGAACTAGTTGAAGGTGTTCTTACCGATTATGAGTTAAATCTTACAGAAAAATTTGAAAAAGAGCACTTCCATGCAAAAGATTGGAATTTCAAAAGATAATAAAGTATATAATAATATATACAAAAATATCTATATTTTATCTAAATCAATCTCAAGACCATCACTTGCCGCGATAACCTTGACACCAATTTTATTTGTTAATTTTTCTGCCAGAATCCATGGTTTTACCTTAATCATAGTCATTCCAAAATGAGTAAGAATTGCAAGCTTAGGTTTATTTGCAACAATTATTTTCTCAGCATCATTTATAGATAAATGCCAGATTTTATTAATTTTATTCATATTTCTCTTTCTAGAAAACTTTTTACATGGTGTAATTTATTCATATTTATGAATCTTTTTGAATATACTTACGATCTTGTAAGACAGATACCTGATGGAATGATTTCTTCTTATGGTGCTATTGCAAAAGCATTGGGTGATAAAGTTGCATCTCGTGCTGTAGGACATATGATGAATCAAAACCCAGATGCAGACACAATGCCATGTTATAAAATCATTTATTCTAATGGGCAAATTGGGGGTTTTGGACTAGGATTAGATGATAAAATAAGAAGATTAAATGATGTGAACATTTCAGTTGAAAAAGGAAAAATTATTGATTTTGATAAATTATTTTTTAATAACTTTAAAACAGAATATCCTTTGAAAAAACTGCGGGAAGAACAAATAAACCTTAGTAAAAATGTAAAATTAGTTGATGATTTTAAAAGAATTAAAACAGTTGCAGGAATTGATGTTTCATACCCAAAAAACGAGTTTGATGCTGCTTGTGGTGCATGTGTTGTAATGGATTATAAAACAAAAGAAATTATAGAGGAAAAAACTATTTACTGGGAGACAAATTTTCCTTATATTTCTACTTATCTTTTTTATCGAGAATTTCCAGTTATTAGAGAACTTTTTAATATTTTGAAATCCGAACCAACGATTTTTATGTTTGATGGAAACGGGATTCTTCATCCTTTTCATTTTGGTCTTGCCTCACAAGCGGGAGTTACTCTTGATATTCCAAGTATTGGTGTAGCTAAAAACTTGTTATATGGTGATATAAAAAACAATGATGTTTTTATTAAAGGCAAAAAATGTGGTTTTACTTTTTATTCGAGTAAGCGTCTGAAGCGCCCGGTCTATGTTTCTCCAGGTCATAAAATATCTTTTGAAACAACTAAAAAAATTGTTAAAGATTTTAGTAAGTATAAAATTCCTGAACCCTTAAGGCAAGCTCATCTTCTTGCCAAAAAAACCCTGCAGGAATCATAAATCTACAAGTTCTTTGCTTGATATCATAGGAATATCTTTTTGATCAAACCATTGCTTGTATTCTCTTATTTGTGATTTTTTTAAAGATTTCCTATGAAAATATACTCCTTTTATATTCGGCGTTTTTTCTATTGCTTGCTCTAGCATTGCATCGTCAATATTTCCTGCTTCAATTTGATATTTTGGTATCATGTGCCCAAATGCTACATTTTTTTCAAGAGCCACATCTGTGAAACGTGGTGCATAGTGACCCCCGCCTATTCCAAGGATTACTGGCGTGTCTTTTGGCATATCTTCTTCGTATAGATATTCTTTCAGATGTTCTACTAATGATTTTGCTACTACTTCTGCAGGTTTATTTTTTACCCATTCTTCTTTATTACTCCCAACTTCAATAAATAATGTTGGTATGTTCATATATGGGCCATGATGTGTTACTTCAAAACAGATTCTATGATATAGTTTTTCTTGAATTGCTTTCTGATTTAATATTCTTAAAAGATTCGTCATAATTTTTGGTGAAGATTTAACTAATGTTTTGTTTTTCCCACCAAATTCCGCTGTTCCATAGTTTCCAATTGGATGGACGGTTAACGTTGGCTCTCCAGTTTTACTTGTATGTCGAGATATGAAAATTGCTTGTTTAGGGTTGATTCCTAATTTATCTTTTACTTCTTTTTCTAAGTTTTCATGTGTTATTTTTCTATCATTTATTGTTATAATTATTATATTTTTTAATTCTTTATTCTGGTATACGGAGTTTTGATTAAATGAATTTATTTCTTCCCAATTTGTTTGTTTTAAAAGATGATTTTTGATATTTACGCTTGCCGGATCAAAATTTGATGATATGATTAAAACAGTTATGCGTCTCACCTTTTGTTTTGTGAAACACTGGTTGTTTTTTAATTTTTACCCATACGGGCTTTGTTTTTCTTTTTCTTGCATATCTTTGATTTTTTGCATTCTACAAATAAAACGAATTCTGCCTTCAATTGTACAAACTTTTGCTATGTATTTTAGTTCGTCTACCTCTTGTTCTGTGGATAATAACCCAACAACTATCATATTTAACAAATTTATTTTATATTAAAAAGTATATAATATTTGTTGTACACCTGTTATCATTAGCACTTAAAAACTTTAGCTATTATACTGCATTATTATATATTATATTCTACTCAGATCTCATGATTTTAATAATTCCCACAGAAAAGCCAAGCGCGATCGGGAAAATAATAATGTAGTAAATAATCGGGACTTCTCTTAAAAACAAAGTGA
>MUGC01000205.1 GCA_002900535.1 Thermoplasmata archaeon M9B1D
AAAAGCGGTTCAACGACACTAGTTACATTATTCAAAACAATGTTTTCACATAAGTAATTGTATGATACAGGATTTTTTTCACAAGAATAAATTTTTTTTGCTTTACCATGTACTGCCAATGGCAAGGTAAAGTACCCTATTCCCGCAAATAAATCAACTACAACTTCATTTATAGCTGAGATGTTTGCCATACGTATTCTTTCATACATATTTCCTGATGAAAACATAATTTTTTTAGGGTCAAGTTTAAATTTAACTCCGTTTTCTTTATGTATAGTTTCCGTATTTTTTGATCCAAATATTACTTCTACATCAGGTTTTCTTAGCTCTCCTTTTATTCCACCGATATCCATTAAAACAGTTTTACAATGCAAAACTTCAGCAAAGGTTTTTCCAATTTTTTTTTTATAAACCTCAAGTTCGGGTATAATTACAATTGTTACAACGTCTCCAACTTGTTCCCATTTGTTAGGAATTTTATTAATTAAACTTGTAGAAATTTGATTTGTAAGTAATTTTTTAATCCTATTAAATGGAGTATCTACCATGTCTTTTAGTTAATGATTTTAATAGTTTAAATAAAGTTGGTATTAGACAGGATTATTATGGAAACATAAGATGTTCAAGTCCATCCCCCTGCGATAATTTGATATTTCCCTCATAAATAAAATTTCAAAAAACACAATTACCGGTATTTTCTAATTTTATTGTCTAAGGCGATTCCGGATTTTGTTAAATACATTATTAAACATACAATTATAATAATTATCGAAACTGCAAGCATAATCCAATCATATTCAATTGGATGCTGATTAAAAACAGTTTTGATAATATTTACTATACTCATGAACCCAATTCCAGCGAAAAAACTCATACCTATAATTAACCAAAAATCTCTTTTTTGCTCGTTTTTCATCTTTTTCCCCTCATACTATGATTTCATTAAAATTATGGTTTTGGAGGAATGATTTTGCCCTCTACTTCTTTCAAGTATTTGTTCTCTACCCATCGGTCTGCACCAAGTGCAAGAATACTTACAACACCGAAAATAATCACACCTACATGTGAATATTGCCTGAGTATTGCCATTATTGCTGTTATGATAATTGCATAGAGCAACGTATTCGTTATGTGCCTTTTGTATCTATATTTCATACTATCGCCTCATTACAATTTATCCTGATTGTTTTAACTTATACTATCAATAAAAACATTATTTAAAAATGATTAAAAAATATCTCAAAAACATTTTCTATAATAGTAAGTGTTCTTCACTAACTTTCAACATGAGAAACATTAATTTTTATGACTAAACTCGTGTTCAAATCCCTTTCCCTGTATTAATTTATTAAATTAATTGTTTTTAAGAGAAGCTGATACTGATATTTAGTAGACTCCAAGCAATTGTCAGAACAATTCCAACCCCAATTAAACAACCACTCATTTTACCCATGGAGGAACTTAAGGGCGTTCTTGCTTCATCAATCCCATGTTTTCTTAAGTAGGTAGCCATTTTGCCTTCAAATAAACCTGCATAACCATCTGTAATAGAATCACCAACAGCACCACCAACAATAGCACCCAAGATACCTGCGAAATTGGCTCCAATTAATGCTGCCACCCCTAAAAATCCTGTATCTATTGCGCCAAAAATAATATCTGCCCCAGTTGATTTAATTGTTCTCCCAGAGAGTTTCAATGGTATCCATGGAATAAAACCTAAAATAATGATTACTGGGCCAATCAATCTATTATTATTTAATATAAAATACATCACGCTTACTATTACAATTGTAATTATTGTTACACTTATCAATGCTGGTATGAATCCTTCTTTATTCATAGTCTTATCCTCAGTTTAAAAATAGATTATTTGCACATAAATCTACTCTTTTTATGAAAAAATATAAGTTCTGGCGGTTATTTTATTTTGTGGAGAATACTGTACAATTGAAGGTATCTTAAGATGAAGAATGATGAGTGTACGATTTACATTATGAAAGGCGAGAAATGCATCAATAAGTTTAAAAAAGATATGAGTGGATGGAGCCTAACAATTGCTACTGGTCGTGTGTTTCCTTGTACTTGTGAGCAGATGGTTTCTCATTTACTTCCTGCTTTAGCATTCGGAAGTCGGAAGGATATAACAGTTAAGGTCGTTCCTGATGAAGAAAATTCTGTTTCCACTTAATAAGGTGAATTTATGGAATCTAAATTGTTACAAAAACTTGTAAATAAGGCATTAACAAAACAACAACTTTTAGAAAAAGTAAAACAGAACTATGAATTGATTCCTGAAATTCTTGATGGTATATCATCATCAAAACCTGCAATTAGATATAGTTGTGCAAAAGTTCTTATGGATTTAAGTGAAGAAAAACCAGAAAAACTTTACACCCATATGGATTTTTTTATTAAAATGTTAGAAAGCAAATATAGGATACTTACCTGGAATGCAATTATAACTATTGCAAATCTTACAAAAGTTGATTCAGAAAAAAAATTTGATTCAATTTTTGATAAATATTATAGTTTTTTAGATGACAAATACATGGTCACCGTAGCCAATGTAGTTGGAAATTCAGGTAAAATTGCATTAGCAAAACCATATCTTACTCAAAAAATAACTGACAAACTGTTAAAAGTTGAAAATATTTCAATAACACCTCATTTAAGTGAAGAATGCAAAAGAGTAATTACTCAACATGCCATTAAAACATTTGATTTGTTTTTTTCCCAGATAGAAGAAAAAGACAAAGTAATCTCGTTTGTTAAAAAACATCTCAACAGCTCAAGAGAAACCCTACGAACAGAATCTGAAAACTTCCTCAAGAGGTGGGGTTAGTC
>MUGC01000019.1 GCA_002900535.1 Thermoplasmata archaeon M9B1D
AACTAAAAAGACAAAAAAATCTGGAAAAAGACCAGATTATATTATAATGGATAAAAACACAAAAGCAATTGTTTTCGGTTTTCAACAAAGAGCAATTCAACGTATGCTTGATTTTGATTATATTTGCAGACGTGAAGAACCATCAGTAACGTGTATTGTTAATCCAACTCGTGATGGAATGCATAAATGTTTTTGGGGAACAAAAGAAATACTAATACCAATGGTTAAAACCCTGAAAGAAGCAACAAAGATGCATCCAGAGGCAGACTTCATGGTAAACTTTGCAAGTTTTAGATCTGCGTATCCAACAAGTAAAGAAGCGCTTGAAAGCAAAACCATTCGTTCAGTTGCAATAATTGCAGAGGGAGTTCCTGAGCAAAGGACCAAAGAACTGATAAAAATTGCAAATGAAAAAAACAAATGGATAATTGGCCCTGCAACAGTAGGTGGAATTGCAGCAGGTAGTTTCAGAATTGGAAACACAGCAGGCATGCTCGACAACATTGTTGCATCAAAGCTACATCGACAGGGTAGCGTTGCATATGTTTCAAAATCTGGTGGACTTTCAAATGAATTAAACAACATAATAGCTATGAATACAGATGGTGTCTACGAAGGAGTAGCAATTGGTGGAGATAGATACCCCGGCTCAACATTTATCCAACATATGATGAGATATGAGAAAAATCCAGATATCAAAATGATGGTTCTACTTGGCGAAGTAGGAGGAACAGATGAATACGAAGTTGTCGAAGCAATGAAAAAAGGAAAAATCAAAAAACCGGTAGTTGCCTGGTGTATCGGAACATGCTCTAAGGTATTTCCAGCTGAAGTTCAATTTGGTCATGCCGGTGCACGAGCTGGAGCAGACAGAGAAACATCAGATGCTAAAAACAAAGCACTCAAAGAGGCAGGTGCATATGTTCCAACAAGTTTTGATGATTTTGATGAGCAAATCAAAAAAGCATACACAAAACTTGTTAAAAGCGGTAAACATAAACCAATACCTGATGTTGAACCTCCCACAATTCCACTTGATTATGCAGTAGCTCTCAAACAAGGTATAATCAGAAGACCTGCAAATTTCATTGCAACAATTTCTGATGATCGTGGTGACGAGTTAAGATACTGTGGCATCAAGATTAGTAAAATCTTCGAAGAAAAATGGGGACTTGGTGGAGTAATAGGTCTTTTATGGTTTAAGAAAGACCTTCCAATGTGGGCAAGAGAGTTCATTGAACGTGTCGTCTTACTTACTGCAGATCATGGACCAGCTGTTTCTGGTGCACATAACAGCATTGTTGCAGCAAGGGCTGGAAAAGATTTAATATCTTCACTTGTGAGTGGTCTTTTGACAATTGGTCCGAGATTTGGTGGAGCGGTACAGGGAAGTGCAGATCACTTCACAAAATATTTGTATGCTGGCCACGAACCAAGCTTTATGGTTAAAGATATGAAAAACAAAAACGCTAATATTCAGGGTATAGGTCATAGAATTAAGTCAGTTACAAATCCTGATGTGCGTGTAACAATTATGAAAGATTTTGCAAAGAAGAACTTCCCGATTACAGAAACACTTGATTATGCGCTTGCAGTTGAAAAATTAACAACTGCAAAAAGAAATAATTTAATTCTCAACGTTGATGGATGTATCGGTGTACTTTGCTGTGATATGCTCCGTGGAATTGGATATACAAGAGATCAGGTGCGAGAATTTGTAGATCTTGGAATATTAAATGCATTCTTTGTTCTTGGAAGAAGTATTGGTTTCATGGGTCATATTATGGATCAGAAGCGTTTGAAAGCCGGACTATACAGACATCCATGGGATGATATAGATTATATGATGCCTGATAAACCGGAGAAAGTGAGGTAGAAATCTATGGCTAAGAAAATACAGATGAAAACTCCATTAGTTGAAATTGATGGAGACGAGATGACTAGAGTAATGTGGGCTATGGTAAAAGAAAAACTTCTTACGCCCCATATCGATTTAAAAACAGTATATTATGATCTAAGCCTTAAAAAAAGAAATGACACAGATGACAAGATTACAATTGAAGCAGCAGAGGCAATTAAAAAATATGGAGTAGGTGTAAAATGTGCAACGATTACACCAAATGCTGCACGAGTTGAGGAATACAAATTAAAGAAGCAATGGAAAAGCCCAAACGGAACAATAAGAGCAATACTAGATGGAACAGTTTTTAGAGAACCAATTATGCTAAAAAACATTGAACCCGCTGTTCGTTTCTGGAAAAAACCAATAATAATTGGCAGACATGCATATGGTGATGTTTATAAAAACGTAGAATTAAAAATAGATAAGCCTGGTAAAGCACAATTGGTATACAGTGCTGAAAACGGTGAAGAAAAATGTGCATTAATACAGGAATTTAGTGGACCTGGAATAATACAAGGAATACACAATACAGACAAATCCATTGAAAGCTTTGCAAAATCATGTTTTACATATGCACTAGATCAAAAAGTAGACTTATGGTTTGCAGCAAAAGATACAATATCAAAAACCTATGATTCAAACTTTAAAAATATCTTTGAAAAAGTATACAAAGAGGGTAGCTACAAAGAAAAATTTGAAAAAGCAGGAATAATCTACTTCTATACTTTAATCGATGATGCAGTTGCAAGAGTAGTACGTTCAGAAGGTGGATTTTTATGGGCATGTAAAAACTATGATGGAGATGTGTTGAGTGACTTTTTAGGATCTGCATATGGTAGTTTAGCATTACTTACATCAGTACTAGTCTCACCATACGGATTTTTTGAATATGAAGCGGCTCATGGAACTGTACAAAAACACTATTACAAATATTTGAAAGGAGAAAAAACCTCAACAAACTCAATGGCAATAATTTTTGCATGGACTGGTGCACTTAAAAAAAGAGGAGAACTTGATAATATTCCTGAACTTGTAAAATTTGCAGATAATCTTGAAGACGCGACAATAAAAACTGTTGAAAAGGATCTAGTTATGACAGGTGATCTTACAAGGATTTCAAACCCACCTGCTAAAAAAGTTGCAACTACACAGGAGTTTATTGAAGCAATAGCTAAAAATCTTGAAAAAAAGATGTAAAAAATTTATCATCTTTTTTTATTTTTTAGATAATTATACCATAATCATTATAAATAATGAAAATATTTAATATATAAATTTGAATGGCTTTATTAGAGGGGATTATAAAAAAACACCAGAATGGAACTGTTCTTTCTGTTTTTGTTACGCCTGAGGCTCGAAATGTAGTTTTTCCTGCAGGAGTAAATGAGTGGCGTAAATGCCTTGAAATAAAGGTTAAATCATCAGCAGTTGACAATAAAGCAAATAAGGATGTAGTAAAAACTATTGCTGATTTTTTTAAAAAATCTGTAAATGATGTTTTTGTAGTATCTGGTAGTAAAAAACGGGAAAAATCCGTTTTGGTGAAAGGGGTTTCTATTGATTTTGTATCTCAGAAACTGAAGGAATCATTAGATGGATTATAAAAAATCTCTTGAAGAAATTGAAAAAGCACTTATAGAGCTTCGGGAAGAAAATAAAAAAATACCTGTTATTGTTGAAGGTGAAAAAGATATCGAAGCTCTTAAAAAGCTTGGTGTTACAGGTGTAATCATTAGTTTAAATAGTGGTAGTTCTTTAATTGATTTTTGTGATAAGATTGCAAGAGAGTATAAAGATATAATTATTCTTACTGATTGGGATAAAAAAGGTGGTTTTCTTTGTAGTACTATTAGAAGAAATCTACAAGGTCGTGTTTTTTGTAATACCTACTACCGAGAGATTTTTGCAAAAAGTTCTATGATAAAAACAGTTGAAGGACTTCCATCTTGGGTTATGACAATGAATGAAAAAATAAGAAATTATAAAATGGATTGAGGAGACAGGGTAAGCAAATATATTTTGCTTGAAAAGTCCGGTGAGGAGCATTCAAGAAAACGAATTGCTTATCCGCTCCTATAGAATTAGTAATTCATAAGGGTATAAAAATTTTGCCTTAAAAGACATAGACGTTTGACGATTATTATTAGTGTTGGTTGTTGACAATAGTCTATAATTTATAAATATATATAAAAAGATCTTTTTTTGTATATTTTTTATGTACTATACTCGACAAGATTTTGATCATAAATGTTAAATTGGAAAATGTTATATTTAGCACTTGTAATTCCCTCAGTTATAATGGATAAAACTTGTCCGATTTGCGGGATGAAAGGGACAATTCCTGCACATGATCATTATTTTTGCAGTGAACATTGTATAAAAAGATATGAAAGAGAAAAAAATATTTATGAGGAAAAAAAATACTGCCCAAGTTGTACGGTAAAAACAGGTACACCTTGGTATAAAGAAAAACTTTACGTTATCACTATCATAACTATTATTGTTCTCATAATAAGTTATTTTGTGACTCAATTAAATCCTTTTTTTGATGCTTTTAAAGAATACCTATTACTTATCTGGTGGGCAATCCTTATTGGTTTTTTCATTGGAGGAATTATTGATTATTTTATACCACGTGAGTATATTGAAAAGTATTTGTCGCGTCATAGAAAAAGAACAATCATTTATTCAGTTATCTTTGGGTTTATTATGAGTGCTTGCTCTCATGGAATTCTTGCTATTGCAATTGAGCTTTATAAAAAAGGTGCTAGTACTTCGTCTGTTGTCGCATTCTTATTAGCTTCGCCATGGGCTAATCTACCTATAACAATTTTATTGTTTGGGTTTTTTGGTTTGAAAGCGTTTTTAATTGTTGTTTCTGCGCTTATAATTGCGATTATAACTGGGTTGATTTTTCAAGCATTAGAGCGAAGGGGCATGGTAGAATGCCAGCAGTGTATTTTGGGAAAAGATAAGCCAGTTCTTACCGATTTTTCAATTAGGAAAGATATTAGTAAGAGGTGGAATGCATTTCAATTCACACGACATAATATTTGGGAGGCAATCAAAGGAACAATTGAAGGATCATGGGCATTGACAAAAATGGTCATGTGGTGGCTTATTATTGGTATGATTATGGCTGCTATAGCCAGAGCATATATACCATCTCATCTTTTTGAGGAATACATGGGACCAACAATACTTGGTTTATTAGTAACACTACTTTTTGCAACGATTATTGAAGTTTGTTCTGAGGGTAGTTCACCACTTGCTTTTGAAATATATGATAAATCAGTACAGGCAGGTGCTCCTGCTTTTGGAAATTCATTTACTTTTTTGATGGCTGGTGTTGCAACTGATTACACAGAAATTGGTTTAATTTGGCACAATATTGGGCGTAAGGCAGCCCTTTGGATTCCAATAATAACTGTTCCGCAGATATTAATTTTAGGTTATATTTTCAACATCTTTCTATAACATGGATAAGATCAATTTATAAACAAAAAACTAATACATTCTTTGTTTGTGAGGAGAAAATGATAATATGGCTTTATTTGATTTTGCTGAGTTGTCAGCTAAATTATCAGAAAATTTGTCAATCAAGGAAATATTAAGTGGAAATTTTTCTGCTTTTACAGCGGTTTTGTACTTAGCAATATCTATTGCAGTTTATTCGATAGTAATATATCATTTTTATAGATATGTTGCTAGGAGAGATTGTTTTAAACCTAGTATGAGGGAACACACTAAAACTATTGGTTTTTTAAAGTATTTCTTTTTATTTCCTTTTGTAGTAATTGTTTTCTTTTTGGGTTTTTCAATAATGCTTTTATTTCTAGCAGGGGGTCTTGGACCTGAAATTGTACTTTCAACGTCTTTTGCTATAATTCTAGCCATTAGAATATGTTCATATTACACTGAAGATCTTTCAAAAGATGTTGCTAAGATGCTACCTTTTGCGCTTCTTGGTGTATTTCTGGTAAATCCTTCATATTTTGAACTTGCTGATATTCAAAATAAAATAAATCAATTGCCTGAATTGATAAATGTGGCTGTCGTATATTTGATTTTTTTGATAATTGTTGAGTGGATATTGAGAATTGGGCTTAATATTCGTTATAGAATATTTCCAAAAAAAGAATAGACCGACACTGTAGATTTAAAATCTTCTTAATTATTTTTTAAAAGGTTTTTTAAAGAAAAATTTGATATAAAATCTTAATATAGATTGGAGGAGAGGTGTAAATATGGCTACTTTCTTGGAAGGATTAGGATGGTTAGGTTGGATAATTCTGATATTTCTTTTGATTTGGATATTTTCAATGGGTATTAGAATAATACGACCAAGACAAAAAGGGCTTATTGAAAGACTAGGAAAGTACAAAAAAACAGCAGATCAAGGCTTCCATTGGATAATACCAGTAATTGATAAAATGATAAAAGTTGATATAACAGAAAATATGGTAGATGTTGAACCGCAAAAAATTATCACAAAGGATGACTTGAATGCTACAGTTGATGCTGTTGTATACTTCAGAGTAGTAGATCCAATGAAAGCAATTTATAAAGCTCAAAATTATCAAGCGCAAATAACAAGTCTTGCAAGAACAACACTAAGAGACATAATCGGAAAAATGACTCTAACTGAGGCAAACAGTAAAAGAGATACACTTAATTCAATACTTGAGAAAGAACTTGATAAACAAACAGATGCTTGGGGAATAGATGTTATACGCGTTGAATTGCAGAGAATCGAACCCCCATCAGATGTACAACAAGCTATGAACAATGTTGTTATCGCTGAGCGTGAAAAGAAGGCAGCAATTGATTTTGCAACAGCAACGGAAACAAAAGCAGATGGAGAAAGACGTGCAGAAATTAAAAAAGCGGAAGGGAAAAAACAAGGACTTATTTTAGAAGCAGAAGGAGAAGCACAAGCAATAATACAAGTAGCAAAAGCAGAAGCAGAAAAGATCCAAAAGGTAAACACCGCAATTCAACAATATTTCAAAAATGAAGCGCAAATTTATAAAAAACTTGAAACTGTTGAAAGAGCACTTAAAGATGGTACTAAATATGTAATTGATCCAAATACAGAAATTACAAATGTTATCGCAGAGAGGATGGCTGGAATAATACCAATAGAACCAAAAACATCAAAGAAATAAGAAAGAAATTTATTAAAATCTTATTTTTTTAAATTGATAATATGAAAATCAAATGCGATAGATGCCAATCAAAATACGATGATATTTACGATACAATTGTAACCTATGACTATGCTGAACCGGGCAGAGGTAAACCCGGTCATTATCACCTATGTTTGAATTGCAGAAAAGATTTTATTAATTGGCTTGAAAAATAGACAATTTTTTTCATATTAATACTTTCAGTAACCTATATCTAACATTTTAAACAAAAGATTTGAATACCTTTACCGCATGTGGAAAAAATCAAAATTGCCAAATATACACATAGAGTGGATTATTTTAGGGGGTCATAATTGAAGAATATTAAAATAAAAGGAGCTAGAGAACATAATTTAAAAAATATTAATCTCCTGCTTCCAAGAGACAAATTCATAGTAATAACAGGTTTATCAGGTAGTGGTAAATCTACTCTTGCTTTTGATACAATTTATGCAGAGGGACAAAGGCGCTATGTTGAATCTTTATCTGCATATGCTCGACAGTTTTTAGGGTTGATGCATAAACCAGATGTAGACAGTATAGAAGGGCTTTCTCCAGCAATTTCAATTGAACAGAAAACGACTAGTAAAAATCCAAGAAGTACTGTTGGAACAATTACTGAAATTTATGATTATCTTCGACTTCTTTATGCAAGAATTGGAACACCTTACTGTCCTGAGCATAATGTAAAAATTGAATCGCAATCCCCTCAGAAAATTGCAAAAAGAATAGGAGAAGAAATCAAAGGTATGATTACGATTTTATCACCTATTATACGTCAGAAAAAAGGAACATATGAACAGCTTTTTAAAGATTTGAACAAGGAAGGGTACACAAGAGTTCGTGTTAACAAAGCAATTTATCGAACCGATGAGACAATTACACTTGATAGATATAAAAAACATGAAATCGAAATAGTAATTGACAGGCTAAACACAAATGATAATACACGGCTTGCAGAAGCATGCGAAAATGCAATAAATAAATCAGATGGCTTGTTAATTGTTATCGATGATAAAAAAAATGAGAAAGTATACTCCTCTAAGATGGCATGTCCTGTTTGTGGAATGATTTTTGAAGAACTTCAACCACGTATGTTTTCCTTTAACAGTCCATTTGGAGCATGCGAAAAATGTCATGGACTTGGAATAAGAATGGATTTTGATCCAGAACTAATAATACCAGATTGGGATTTATCTATTGCTGATGGCGCAATTAGACTTTATAGAAATGCTATTGATGGTTGGAGAGTACATTTTCTTGGTGCACTTGCAAAACATTATGGTTTTTCAATATTTACACCGATAAAGGATCTTAAACAACAACAGTACAACGCATTAATGTACGGCTCACCTGAAAAGATCAGATTTAATATGGTGGCAAAAAATGGTGATTCACAATGGTATGGAAAAAGCACATGGGAAGGACTTATTCCACAATCTGAGCGACTATATAAACAAACAGAATCAGATTACAGAAGAAGAGATCTTGAACGATTTATGAGAATAACACCATGTCCTGAATGTAATGGCAAACGTTTGAAGAAAAAAGTTTTATCCATTAAAATTGGAAATAAATCAATTGTTGATTTAACAGATATGTCAATTAAACAATGCAATGTTTTTTTCAAAACACTTATTCTTTCAAAAAAAGAAGAAGAAATTGCATGGCAGATTTTAAAAGAAATTAAAGCACGCCTAAACTTTCTTGATAAAGTTGGTCTTAATTATTTAACTTTATCAAGAAGTGCAGGAACGCTTTCTGGTGGTGAAGCACAAAGAATTAGACTTGCAACGCAAATTGGTTCAAATCTGATGGGTGTTATATATATTCTTGATGAACCATCAATAGGGCTTCATCAAAAGGATAACAAAAAACTAATCGATACACTGCATAGACTTCGTGATCTTGGAAACACTTTAATTGTTGTTGAACATGATGAGGAAACAATTCGTCAAGCAGATCATGTAGTTGATATGGGACCAGGGGCGGGTCTTCATGGTGGAAAGATTGTTGCACAAGGAACACCCGAGGAAATAGAAAAAAATCCTGGATCATTAACTGGTAAATATCTTACAGGTAAACTGGAAATAATGCTTCCTGAGCGCAGACGTAGCTCTGATAAATTTTTACATATTTATGGTTGTCGTGAACATAATCTAAAAGATATTGATGTTCATGTTCCCCTTGGCGTTTTAACGTTAATTACCGGAGTTTCTGGAAGTGGTAAATCCACTCTTATTTATGATGTCCTTTATAGGGGGCTTATGAGACGTCTTCATGATTCTAGAACTGCACCAGGTGAACATGATTCAATTGAGTTTGATGAAAAAGTTGACAAAGTAGTTGTAATTGATCAAAGTCCTATTGGTAAAACACCGCGTAGCAATCCCGCAACTTATACCAAGGTTTTTGATGAAATAAGAAAGCTTTTTGCTCAAACAACTGAAGCGAAAAGACGTGGTTACAAACCTGGCCGATTTTCATTTAATGTTAAGGGTGGACGCTGTGAAGCATGTCAAGGTGATGGGGTTATAAAAATTGAGATGAATTTTTTACCAGATATCTACATTGAATGTGAAGAATGTAAAGGTAAAAGATATAACGGTGAAACACTTGAAGTAACATACAAAGATAAAAACATAGCCAATGTGCTTAACATGAGTGTTGAAGAATCACTTGAACTTTTTAAAAATCATCCGCAGATAAAAAGGAAACTTGAAACTTTATCTCGAGTTGGTCTTGATTATATTAAACTGGGTCAGAGTTCTACAACACTTAGTGGTGGTGAAGCGCAAAGAATTAAACTTACCCGTGAGCTTGCAAAAAAAAGTACTGGCCGCACTGTTTATTTGCTCGATGAGCCTACAACTGGTCTACATTTTCATGATGTGAAAAAATTAATTGATGTCCTAAATAGTCTTGTTGACAAAGGAAATACTGTTATTGTGATCGAACATAACCTTGAAGTAATTAAATCAGCAGATTACATAATTGATTTGGGACCTGAAGGTGGTGACTTGGGTGGAGAAGTTGTAGCTGCAGGAACACCTGAAGAATTAGTGGATTCAAACAGAAGTTATACTGGTGAAATTTTGAAACCAGTAATTTTAAAAGGTAAAAAGAAATGTTTAGTTTAGAGCATTTTCCTCAAGATCCTGGTTGCTATTTATTTAAAGATAAAAACAGTAGAGTAATCTATGTTGGTAAAGCAAAAAATCTTAAAAAAAGGATTAATAGCTATTATAAAAGAAATGATCTTGATCCAAAAACACAAAGCATGCTTAAGCGTGCTAAATCTGTTGATTTTGTAGTAACAGATAATGAAGTTGAGTCTCTTATTTTAGAAAACACCTTGATTAAGAAACATCAACCGAAATATAATATTCGGATGAAGGATGCAAAAAGTCATACATATATACTTCTTACAAATGAAGAATTTCCAAGAGTTTTAATTGACAGAAGGAAAGCAGGTAAAGGTCGTTTCTATGGGCCATTTGTTAGTGCGCATGAACGTGATTATGTTCTGCATTTTTTAAGAAAGACTTTTGCTCTTAGAACATGTAATAAAATGCCTAAGAAACCTTGTCTTCGTTATCATATTGATTTGTGTGATGCACCTTGTGCAAATCGCATTTCAAAAAACGAATATCTTGACAAAATTAAAAAAGTAAAAATGGTTCTTTCAGGTAAATCAACCGAGCTTGTTAAAGCACTAAAAAAAGATATGAAAAAGTATTCAGAAAGTTCAGAGTTTGAATATGCGTTAAAAATTCGCAATGAAATTTCATCGCTTGAAAATCTCAGTAAACATCAGAAAATGCAACGTGAGAAAAAGTATAATGAAGATGTTATCAATTTTGAAATTAAAGATGAAAAAGTCTATTTGATGCTTTTTAACATCTATAAGGGGATTCTTCATAATAAAAACGAGTTTGTTTTTGATTTTAATGATGACTTCTTTGAAGAATTTATAATTCAGTATTATTCTGAAAATTCTGTACCAAAAGAAATTATTATTCCACAAGATGTTTCTGAATCAATAAGAAATTTTCTTGAAGATAAAAAGGGAAGCAAAATAAAGCTTAGTAGACCTTTAAAAGGAGAGAAAAAACAGCTTTTAGATCTTGTTTTAAAAAACATTGAAATTACATATTTTGCAGATATTGACAAGGTTGAAATTTTGAAAAATAGATTTAAGCTTCAGATGGAACCTAAAGTAATTGAATGTTTTGATATCTCTCATCTATCTGGTACTAGCACGGTTGGCTCAATGGTTCAATTTCGAAATGGGACGCCTGATAAAAATAACTATAGACGTTTTAAAATAAGAACAGTTGAAGGAATTGATGATACAGCTGCTATTGCTGAAGTTGTTCGTCGTCGTTATACTCGATTGAAAAATGAAGATTCTGAATTTCCAAATTTAATTATTATTGATGGAGGTTGTGGTCAGTTAAATTTTGCATTTGATGAGCTGAAAAAACTTGATGTTAAAATTCCTATTATTTCAATTGCTAAAAAATATGAGGAAATATATATACCT
>MUGC01000206.1 GCA_002900535.1 Thermoplasmata archaeon M9B1D
ATATGATAATTAAACTTAATACATTTTCATATAAAACAAATTCTTTTTCAATTTCAATCTTGTTATTTAAAAAAATATTATTACTAGCTGTATTTGAATTATTGGGGATATGAATGCATATATTATTATTAGAAAAATTGTTTCCATTTATTGTATTGTTCGAGGATATACGTATATTTACTCCGCAAAAGCTGTTGTTTATAAAATTATTACGTTCAATTATATTATTGTTAGAGGAATCATACACTCCTATTCCATTATAGATATGATTTTTGATTGTATTTTCAATTATTAAATTATTTTTTGAATTGCTCATATATATGCCGCAATTATGATCATTTTTTATGATGTTTTTATTAATTGTATTTTCTGAAGAAAAATAAAGAGTTATTCCATAATAATTGTTATTTATAAAATTGTTTTCAATAACGTTATTGTTTGAGCTTAAATTTATGCCTGAAAGTGGGAAAATAAGACCGCTATTCTGTATAGTAAAATTTTTAATTGTTACATGATTAGCATTAATTTTAATCGTGTTTCCAACAGTTCTTCCATCAATTATTGTGTTATTTTTGTTTTCTCCAATTAGAGTTATTGATTTATCAATGACAACATTTTCAAAATATGTTCCATTATAGACATAAATTATATCTCCTGAATCTGCAGCATCTATTCCTTCTTGAATTTCAGTAAAATTTTCATCTCCGGACTTGCTTATATAAATTATTGAGTGATCAATTAATTCGAGAGATTTAACTGTATTTGTCAAAAGAAAGAAACATATTATTAAAACAATTGTAAATGTCTTTTTCAAATTAAAATCTCCATATAATTTTTTCATAAAACAATTTTTTTTTAGATTATATTGCTCATAAATTTTTATTATAAAAACTTTATGAAATCGGTAATTTTAAAAATATCTAATAATTCTGGCTGTCAATGTCAAATAAAAAATTCAATGCCATTATATTTTTAGGAATTATAATCACAATATTATTTATTGGTTGCATTGAAGAACAAAGTAGTATTAAAGAAATAAAATACAAATCAACCGATATACCTAGTTTAGCAGAAAAACGTGGAAGAATGTCTTTTGACATCACTATTCGAACAAATGAATCTGCAGAAATAGTACGTCTTTGGATACCTTATCCTGTGTCAAATAAAAATCAGAATATTGAAAATGTAACAATTACTGGTAATTACGATTATAATGGAATATATAGAGAAGGTACTTATGGAAATATGATACTTTATGCAGAATGGAATAAACCAGAAGGATTTCCAAATTTAAATTTATCATTTGATGTATGGCGAACTGAGATTTTTTTAAAAAATTTCCCAGATGATGAAGGAGAAATTCCGATAGAAATGGAAGAGTTTTTACAGCCAACAAATCTTGCTCCTACTACAGGTATAGTAAAAGAAGTTGCAGATGAGGTTACCAAAGGTAGGATAACAATATTGAGCAAGGCAACAGCTATTTATGATTATGTTGTTGAACACGGCGAGCGTGATCCAAATTTAAATTTCTGCGGGACTGGAGACGTATGTGTTCTTCTTCAAAATCTTCGTGGAAAATGTGTTGATTTCTCTTCAGTTTTTGTAGCTTTGTCAAGAACAGCTGGTGTTCCTGCTAGAGAAATATTAGGAACCAGAATCTCAAAAAATGGTGATATTACAGAAGCTTATCATTGTCGTGCTGAATTTTACCTACCAAACTATGGGTGGGTACCAGTCGACCCATCTGATATAGCAAAATTAATGCTAAATGAAAATCTTAATATCAATGATTCAAAAGTAATAGAAGCACGAGACTATTTTTTTGGAGCACAAACTGAAACATATATTGATCTTTCAACTGGTAGAGATGTTGTTTTAAATCCTATGCAAGAAGAAGGTCCTTTAAATTATTTTATATATCCTTATGCAGAAATCAACGGAGTATCTTTGAATTTTGTTTCTCAAGAATATTTAAAATATATTGTTACCTTTCAAGAGAAATAAATAACAAAAGATGCTGATAGCCGAGTGGGAATGCCGAAAAAAGGTATACTAATATAAAAAAATCAGATATGATATTAAATTCCTCTAGATGCTAAGTTGATTTTATTTTTATCACATAATTTTCTAGCCCAATAAATAAATGGTGTATCACAAAATGATATTACAATTTTCAAGATCATTGATGTTATAAAAATTTGTAAGATAATATCCAAATTTTGTTCACCTGCAAATGCAATTAACGTGAAAATAGTAGTGTCAATAAGCTGACTTATAATTGTTGACGAATTATTTCTAAACCATAAAAGCTTCCTTTTATGTATTTTTTTCAATTTAGCAAAAAGTAAAACATCAAAGGATTGTGAAATCAGATAAGCTATTAAACTAGCAACAGCAATTCTTGGAAAGAATTCGAATATATTAGTTAAGTGAACACTTAGTTTATCAGATTCATCAGGAATAAAATTAATAGTTATTTGCATCAAAATCGTAACAGAGATTAAAACAAAAAAACCTATCCATACAGCTTTCTGAGCCTCTTTTTTTGAGTAGTTTTCATTAAGAATATCAGTTACTAAAAATATTGATGAATATACAACATTTCCAAGAGCAGTAACCATCCCAAAAACTTCTACTGTTTTCATTACTTCAATATTAGCTATAATAACACCAATAGCTACCCACACAAAAAGACCAATTTTTCCAAATAACCTATAAGCTATAATAACCAAAAAAAAACCAATAATTATTGATCCAATCAATAAAAACTCGTTAATCATTTTTAGGGAGAAAATATTTATTGAACTTATATTTTTCTGTTTAGTAATGGG
>MUGC01000020.1 GCA_002900535.1 Thermoplasmata archaeon M9B1D
TTAATGATACGAAAAAAAGGTTAGGCTAAGAATATTTTAACCTTATCACCTGCTTTGACATTTAAAAGCTTTGATGCATTGCCTTGATTAACAGATATTTCTAAATAGTCATTGCTTCCTATTGTTGCAAGAGCTTCTCCCTTCTTTACGGAGCTGTAGGTTTTTACAAAGGGCAGTTTTATCTTTTTTGTTCCAGTAAAAATTATTAATTCTTTGTCATATTCAAGTAAGGGTCTGATTTTATACTTCTCGATATTAGTAATAATATTTCCAAATCCATCGATATAAATTATCTGTCCCATTACAATTTTATTTTTTATTTCAGTTATTTCAAAGTTTAAATCAACATAATTTTTGATTATCGGGCCTATTTCATCAAAATAAACACCGTTTAAAATATGTGCAGCTACAGGTGTAAATATATCTCGCCCATGAAAGGTGTTTGATACATTATTAAGCATAAGTTCTTGATTTTTTATTTCATAAACAGTGAATTTTCCTAATTTTTTAGCCGCAGGAATTAAAAGTCCATTATCAGGACCAACAAAAATATGAGTGCTTGTTGTTACTACTATTCCTTTTCTGCTATTACCCACTCCAGGGTCTACAACTCCTATATGTACTGTTCCTACTGGAAAATATGGAATGATTGTTTTTAGTACAAACGCGCCTTCATATATATTGTGATGTGTTATTTCATGACTTATATCAACTAATTTGGCATCAGTCATACTAAGGGCTATTCCTTTCATTTGCGAAACATAGCTACTTTTTAATCCGAAATCAGATAGAAAAGTTATAATTTTCATTAATTAGCTCCTCTTGCTTAAATTTGTATTATCGTCCTTATATTTAACTTGGACTGAAAAAATTATTTTTTTAATATTTAAAGTCAAAAACTATTTAAAATAGAAGCTTGCATATTATATAGGTTGGATTTTTGTGAAGATGGGTTACAATAAAAAAAACATGGAGATAATTTCAGGGCTTTGGGATAGAAGTGGGAAAGATTCTATGAACTGTCCTAAATGTGGTGCTAAAATGATTCTAATTCAACTTGAACCACTTCAAGACGCTGAAAATGCATATGTAGCCTATGACTCAATTATAGAGTGCACAAAGTGCGAAAATAAAATAAGAGCTGTATCTTTTACCATTCTTGGTAGTGTTAAAAATTTTGATGTTAAAAATATTGAAATAGCTAGTTGGAGTCCTAGTGGAAGCCGGGTTATTTCTATTTATGAACATATTCTTGATTATGATCTTTTAAAAAAATTAAAAGAAACAGGGGAACTTGCTGAGTTTCTTATTGTAAATAAACAGGTTGTACAGGTTATTGGATAAGGATTTTTATTTGATTTTTTGGCAAGATGGATCATAAATTTAATATACTATCAGATAAAGAAATAGAAATTAGGATTTATTGATAAAAGATAATAAAAGGAATAAACCAAAAAAAGCTATACCAAAAGACATACCAATAATTTGGGTTAATATCGTTGAAACCTATGAAGGTTAAGAATACATTATTCCATCATATTTTTTGTTTTCTTGTTTTTTTTGTGTTTTTTGATGTTTTATAAATTTTTTTTGACGCCTTTTACCAATAAAACTAAAATCATTACGAAGAAGTCTAATGTATGTTTTACCTGGTAAAGGTTCTAGTTTTAAAATCCCTCCAATCTGGAGTTTATTAAGTACTCTTGAAACTTGATGTATTGAAAGATGAAGTTTTTCAGATATTTCCTTTATTGTTACGGGATAAGTTTTTTGGAGGATTTTAATAATTCGTTCTTCAAGTGTTCCACGTTTTATTTCAATCATGAGATCATATCAAAAAAACTATCTTGAAATATGTTCATATGCTCTATGGCCTTTTTTATCCATTTTAAAAAGCTTTAATACGTCTTCTCTCCACTCAGATGGATAACCATCTGGGAAATTAATACATCCGCTACATATATCTGATTTTATTGCTTCTTTCAAACAATCAATTGTAGTATAAGCCAGGGATTCCGCACCAATTTCATCTGCGATTTGTTCCCAGGTTTTAATGTTGCCCTCATTATCACGAGCGATAAATTCTTTTTTACTTCTCATATCAATTCCTAGATAACATGGTGCGATAAGCGGTGGACAACCAATTCTTACATGAACTTCCTTTGCACCTGCTTCTTTTAATCCTCTTATTAATTTACGAATATTCGTCCCTCTAACAATTGAATCATCTATAAGAACCACTCTTTTTCCTTCAAGAACACTTCTAAGATATGAAAGACCTTCTTCCACGACTTTATCACGACTTTCCTGAGTTTGCTGGATAAAACTTCTTTCATCTTTATCTTTCATTATACCTTCATCTAAGGGTATTTTTGATTCCAATGCATATCCTGTGGCATAGTGTCGACCTGACTCAGGAACAGGAACCACGATATCTGCTTCAATAGGATATTTTCGTGCAAGAATTCTTCCTAATTCAGCTCTTGTGTTATGAATACTTCTACCATTGATTCGAGAATCTGGTTTTGCAAAATATACAAACTCAAACATACAAGGTTTAGGTTTTTTTACAATTATTTGTTTTTCAAAAATGTTACCCTTCGTATCAATAATCACAACAGAGCCACCCGGGATATCTTTTATATATTCGAAATTAATTTTTTTAAAAACCCTTGTTTCTGATGTCAAACAGTATAAACCGTTTGATTTTCCAAGAACAAGCGGACGTATTTTAAATGGATCTGTTATTGCAAAAAGAAAAGGGTTTTCACCTGAGTCAGTAATAAATAAAGCTGAATAACTACCTTTTATTTTTTTCATTATTTCTTTACATGTTTCAAATATAAGATTGACCGTTGTTTCTTTTTTATAAAACTTATCAGCCACTGGAAGTAAAAGACATTGAACATCACATTCATTGCGAGGTTTTCTTTTTGTTAACTTTTCAATCTCTTCACAATTAAAAATATTGCCATTATGAACAGCTGCAAGAAATGGATTTACTAAATATTCTGGTTGAGCATTACGTTTTAAAGAAGGTAAATCGTCAAGTCCTGCTGTTGAATAACGAGTATGACCAAGACCAACGTTTCCGGGTACATCTATCTTTTTTTCTTCACTAAAAACTTCTCTTACTAAGCCTGGTTCTTTAGTAACATGTATGTTACCATCATACATTATCATACCAGCAGATGATTGACCTCTATGCTGTATAGAAAATAAGCTATGATAAATAAACCGAGAAACTGGTTTTCCCCCGATAATACCTACGATACCACACATGTTGGTGGAACAGGTATATGAGAAGCTCTTATTTAATGGTTTTTTTATCAAGAAATCTTAAGATTATAGATCTTCCCACTCTTTTAAAACAGATTGCCAACGATATTCTTTGATTCCAGGTATATCTTGTACTTTTCTAAGAATACGCTCATATCCCTTGACAAGTGTCCTTGTCCTAACCTTTATTATAAAATCATATTTACCAGTAACAGCAGTAACTCTATTTACTCCTTTTATAGTCCATAATTTTTTCATTGTTTCTTCAATAGGGTATCCAGTTTTCATTGTTATAAAAATATAGGATTTTGTTAACGTTAGAGCAAATGAAATTATTCCTAACATCATTATAATGATACCTACGAATTTTATCAAAAGCATTACTGGATCAGTTGTAAATGGCTCGATTATACCAAAATAGCCCAATAAGATAGTTACTGGAATACTAAAAATAATTATTGATGATTTTACAGCCTGAGTAACACTGGCTTTTCCAATACCAAGAGCTCTAATGTAAAATACAAAGTTAAAAAATGTACCAATCGCCATTAGACCCACCCAGAAATAACTGTTAAGTGATGCTTGTATACCATTGATTAAATGGTTTGTTCCACTGAACAAATCAAACGCTAAAACAATAATTATAGTAAATAAACACGCAAATATAACATTCCAAAGCCTGATGTTTATTGCATCGTTTGGTCTATCATTTATTTTCATCATTTTTAATTTTCTCTGGAAAACAGATAGTAAAACCCAACCAGGATTGATAACTAGAAAAACAATTCCAAGAGCAAAAATATCAATTTTTCCGGTGAGACTAATTGAGCCAAGTATTGCACCAAAAGTAACAATTAACGAAGATTGAACTTCCACAAGAGTAGGTGTATCCTTTTCGCTTAATGATTCAATGATTACAAGATAAAGAACGACTACCTGTGAAAATGGTAAAACAACTGAAACATCTCCTCCCATGATATAAAGCAACATAAAATAACCAATGGTTAAAGTAGCATTTCCAAGACCTGCAAATAGATGATAAATTAATTCTTCTTTTTTCAATAATCTAATTCTTCTAAAAGTTGGATCAATAGACCTAGCTCCAAGACTTTTTCCTTTAAAGGGTATTGAGAGAATAATTGAAAATATAAATGAGACAATAACTCCTAGAACAAAACAAGAAACACCAAGAGCCCAAGGATCGGGTATATGAATTTGTGCAACTGCATCTATACCTGATACTAATGCGGCAATAATGGCTGAAGTAAAAGCCAAAACATAAAATAAATATTTTTTTCTAATTTTTATTTTCATAGTGCGATTTCTTTTTCTATTATTTGAGTTGTTGTTTTTACCACACTATCAATCAACTGTATTTTATCGGTAACCTTCAAAAGTCCATCTAATGATTTAACCTGAACACGAACCACAATATCATATTCTCCTGCAACAACTGAGATTTTTGCAATATCTTCAATTTTTCTCATTTCTTTTATTGCTTTATCGCTGTTTCCAGGTTTCATGTTAAGTAAAATATAGGCATTTATCATGGTTATACCACCACCATTTTAGAGGCCGAACTAAAAACCCTATTTAAATTTATCTATAAAAAGTTAATATTTACTTATTTTTATAGGAGGAAAATAAGGAAAGATTTAAATTACAAGATATGCATTCCCATCTTGGAGGTATTATTTATGGCCTTTACACATGAAGGATGGACATTATATAGTAGAGATGTAAAACTTAAAGGCGGGAAACAACAGAAGATCTACTTCTTTAGCAAGAGAACACCAAAGAGTGGAACTCCCTGTGATAAACCAGATAATTATACAGTTGGAACAAACAAGAGAACTGGTCTTCCATATTTGAAAAAGAGGTAAAGAATAGTTTTTTTCTTTCACTTCTTTCTTTTTTTATTTTTGATTTTTTGTTATTATTAAAACAAATCTGGTCGTTTTTTGTTCTATTTATTATATAAAGTATATAAGATTTACTATAATACTCAATGATTTTAATTTAATTCAAAATATTTAAATACCAAACCTACATTTTTGGCAAACGTCAGAATGAAAAAAGATCATCCATCAGAACACAGACTTTTGATATTCATAACCAATGCATATCGCCGTTGGATAATATTTGTCCAATTTTTTCAAGGAATCAAAGCAAGAGCTACCAAAAAAAGAAATAGCCCTAAAGTTTTTTGCATTGGTTTTCCTAAAACTGGTACTACTTCCCTTAGTCAGGCACTTAGCATCCTTGGATATCGTGTCCTAGATTGGCCTCGTGCTCATTTAGAACCAAAAAAAGGATGGATACATTACTTTAAGAAAAGCAATTTTGATGCGTTTTCAGATTCACCACTATCCATACTTGGTTTTTTTAAAGAACTCGACAAAGCATTTCCTGGGAGCAAATTTATATTAACAACTCGTAAACCTGAATCTCTAATTAAAAGCTGGGAAAATTATTTCAGTAAAGCCCCATGGAGTATAGAAAATGAGGAAGATAAGAATATAATTATCAAACAGTATAATGACCATAAAAAAGATGTAATTGAATATTTTAAAGGCAAACCTTCTCAACTTTTAATATTTAATTTAATAGACGGCGATGGTTGGGAAAAACTTTGTAAGTTTCTTGAAAAACCTGTTCCAGATGTCCCGTTCCCACATAAACGTAAAGCAACTTACAAAAGGAAATAAAACTTTTTAAAGATGGTTAATCCTCCAGATTTCGCAACCGGGGCAAACATTGCTTTTTATAACGTTTTTATAATAAGATGTTCCAGCATAAAGACGCCCGTTAAATACCTCAAATGTTTTTACTCCATCCTGTTTGAATTTATTTTTAGATTGAGTTTTTTTGTAAATAAAATTACTACTGATTTGAGTGAAATCTTTATTTGAAGAAGGATTTTTCTTTATACTTGCCCAAATCTGAGAACCTTTTACAAGATTTTGAATTCCGATTACCAATCTTTCTTTAAAAACATGTAAACCCCATACAGAAATATTTAAGGTCTGACCAAAACCTCTTTTGGAAACTTGTATCCAATTTACACCATCGTTTGTTTTCCAAAGTTCTGCTCCAAATATATTTGATGTTCCAAAGTAAAGGTCTTCATCAAATGAAGCAACGGACATTGCCATAATATTTGATCTACCAAACCCAGGTTTGCTTACCTCTTCCCATTTTGAGCCATCATATCTATATATCTTACAGCGAACTAAAGTAAAAAATTTAATTATTTTTAATACGGTTTTAATACTAAATCTTCTCTTAAGTTCACCTATAAGGGATGCTACCTCTGAATAAAAACCAGCATAGATATAATCCTTGCCATCAGATGTTTTGTAATTTGCCATATTTCCAATTAACGAAAAATCTCCCCTATGGTCAATATCATCCTTCCAGTCTTTGTTTATCCATGTCCATTTTTTTGGTTGAATTTTATTAAATTCTATTGGACCGTCGTATCTAAAAACCCGAGGAAGATCATGTATATTTTGGCTCCCAACATATAACTTATCTTTGTAGACAACTATGGCTCTAGCACCAGGTATTTTTTTTCCTTTTCCAAAACCATCTAGATTTGCTTTCTTCCATTTAATCAAACCATTTTTATCATCTTTACCATTTGTTACCCATATCTGCGAACCTTTTATATGTGAGTAAGTAACAACCCATAAAAGATTTTTGAAAACAAGCATGGTTCTTGCACCGCGTGATTTTTCCGCAAAACCGTCTACATTAACTTGTTTCCAGGTACCTTTATCGCCAGTTTTTGATCTATAGACTTGGCAACCATTGACAACATTTAGTGTTCCAACATACAAATAATCTTTATATTTAGCCATCGACCATGCACAGATATTATTTTTATCTCCAAATCCTTTATCCGCAACAAGTTCCCAGTCTAGCAGGTTTTTTGTCATAAATTGCCTCGTTCTTTTGTTACTGTTAATAAAGCTAGCATATAAAATTAATTGATGTTATAAAAATTTTTAAACACTCTTTCTTTTTTTATTTTTTTAATCATATCCACCAATATTTAAGCTAGGATCACCAAATAACTCCCATTGTTGAACCATTTTAGTATCCATTACAGCTTCGTCACCAAGAAAACGGTTTAAATAATTAGTCAGTGTTTCACCATAGTTTAATCCAAGTATATTTTGATGTTCTTTTCCGTATAGCTCTAGAAATCTAAGCTCTAACCATCCATCAAGAATTTCAATATAGTCGGCAACACCATTGTAATCCTGGTCTCCATCACCATGAGTCCCAAGACCTGTGTTTGATATTGTTGCAATTGCACCACCATTAGATTTGCTTGTAAGCCACCATGCCCAACAATTTGGAATCCATCCATCCCATAGAAATCTGCCCCATATATATTTCAAGCCATTTTTTGCTAGACCTTCTTTTAGATTCATCAGAATAGAGCGATCAAATTGACCATTATGACATCCACCAACAACTGTAACAGGTAGTTTTTCTGAATTTTTTAAAGAAATCATATCAACAACATTGTAACCTGTGCACCAGTTTTCATTAGTTGCTGGTTCAAAATGAGTATTCCAAGAAGCAGTGCTACCATGACCGCAGAAATATGCAAAACCAGCACCTTTATCTATAGCAGCATTTACTGTTTCACGGTTAATATCATCTTTTGTAGCATAAACGCGTAAAGGATTGAAACCAGGCATTACATCAACTGCTGATTCTCCTGCTAGTTCTCCTTCATTTACAACAACATCATCTGGCCATTGACCCGTGTTTACGTAGGAGTCTCCTGCAACAAGGACAAGGTTTTTAAACCAAGTTTTATCTGCAACTAAACCTGTTTCGTAGTTAACAATTTTATTTACCACGGCTTTTACTTCATAAGTATTTCTGCAGGGAAGTCTACCTAAGTAAACATCGGGATAAAGATCCATTTCTTCAATAAAAGTTGCATTCCAAACAGAAAATTGGTTATCACCATTTGAGTCCCAACTCGAAAATTTACCTTCGCCATTAAAAATATCTGCAAAATATAAATCGGAGATAAATTTAGGCTCTGGGTATTCTTGTTCAGCTGGTGGAACAACTTGACTGTAGCGAATTGGAAAAGTCCAGTTAGAAGTTTGACCATTAATTCCACCAATTAGTAAAACATATTTTATATCCCATTTTTCAATCGCCTGTTTAATAAAATATTTGATTTTCTCCTGCTGATCACGGCCATCCAGTTTCATAAGACTATTAATTTCTTCAAGGGAGAAAAGCTTGGTTTCAATGCCATTTTCATTTTTATGAGTAACTAGTGGGTTTAGATATTTAACATATTTTGAAGGAGAGAGAATCAAAAGATCAACGTTGAATTGTGGTTGTATAATAGGTTCAGTTGGCTCTTCGTAAATTATGTGAACATGTATATTCCTAATAAATTGAAGTTGCTCATCCATTGGAAAATATCTAACAGGATATATTCTAACTACAAAATATGTAGTACGCTCTCCATAGGAGAGACCTCCTCCTGTGTTATATGAAACCCAGTTCAAAGGATAAGGTTCAGAACTTTTGTAAACAGACATATCCATTTCTTTAAGTGGTTTATATTCTATTCCATCAATTGCTGCTTTTCCAAAAGTGATAAAACCTGTGAGATTTATTATTTCAGGATCGGAGTATTCGAAATCTACATCTATTATTTTTGATCCAAATTCTAACTTAAAAACTGAAATATTTACTGGCAATACTGGCTTTCCAGGGTCATAGTCAAACATCACAATTTTATTGTGGTTAGTTTCTTCAACTCGAACTACTGAGTAATTTCCATAAGGGATAATCTCTGGATCAGAAAAGCTTAGTTCTATCTCAATTTCTTTTTCATCATAATTAATATTTGTTTTTACCTGAAGTTTTGATCTGTTGGTGTCTATCTGCATTCCAAAAGCAGAAAGATTACTTGAAAGCAATAATAAACAAATTATTGAAAAAATTATAATTTTTTTCATCGTAATTTTTTTACCCCCTTATTCTACTTTTATTATCCTATTATTTATAAACTTTCTCATGAGATTTATATATTTTATAAAATTTTTAGTAAATCTTCCTTAAAGTTATCATATCGCTAGTTTTTTCACCTTCACCATAAAACCCAACGATTTTTATTGTAAAGATACCTGATTGTTTCTCATTCCAAGACCAAACATATGGTGAATTATCATCAGAAAATACTAGCTCTCCATCCAAGTAAAAATCGATTTTTTTGAAATCAGCTGGACTATTTGTTTCTGCTTTTACATCAATTGGTCCAAAAACAATAGTATTCCAAAGTTTAAATAATTCTTTTCCATTAAAATAAAGATAATTACTCTTTGGTTGAGTAATTATAACCTCACCATCTGCATCTTCTTTATGTATTGCTACAAAATCAATACCATTACCGCTAACACCTGAGTATCGTTCTGATGAAAATATGTCAACTGTTGTATCCCAATGTTCATGAACACCGAGGCTTTCTTCTAAAAACACGCCATCTCCTTCAGGATCATAAGTATTAGATAAAGGAACTGCTGATTGATGTAAATAATTTTGAGAGCCTTCAATTGGGTTTGTTCCTTCAGTAAACAAGAAATCAAACATCACTGAGTCTATTGCAATAGGATCTTGAGAAAAAAACAAACTATTGGTCCAATCACCGTTAAAGGGATACATATCAAATTTTGCAATTGTAGCATGATCAACTTTTGTAGAAAAGATACCATCGCCCAAATAAAGAAGCGTTTTTCCCCCTAGATGCTCATGTGAAAGTAAATCAGTTTGAATAGTTGGATTTCCCATAGTTAAACCTGATTCATGATAAGTGTGAACCGGCGCTACCGTCTCAACCCAGCTACCAAAAAAGTTTTTACCAGATAACGTTACACCATTTTGTATTGGATGACGCTTCATGATAGGCATATTAATCAAATAATCTGTTTCAACAACAACTGTTGGAAGAGTTCTATACTCACAAGTCCCTTCTGCAAAATAAACACGAACATCGCTTGCTTTTACTTTTTCCCTACCTAGAAATCCCCCATAAGCATCTACATAATGTATATCTGGAAATTCAGGTTCAAGAGGAAAATTTGGATATGATTTATAATAAAGTCTATTATAGAACCAATTTGCCATATGTCTAGATGCATCATATACTGTTATATCAGAAGGATCTACTCCAACGACATTGATTAACTGTTTGAGTAAAGATTTTACAACATAAGGACTTGCATCTCGTTCATTATCTTCAGTAATGTAACTTAAGGTCTGCCAACAGTTATTAAGATTAATCTTAATTGCAATTTTTTCACCAGGTTGATAAGTAATACTTCCTTTACCATGTTTTTCATTAAAATATTCAAATATAACATCCCATGCTTGTTTTTCATCATTGGTTTCACCAAGATTTTTTATCCCCTGGCTCATCATACTATCTAAAACTTCTTGGTTATTATTTTCTTCATTCCACCAATATCCCGAAAGCTCTGATCTAGTTGCATCAGGATTCCAGACCCATACAACTCGGCCAGGGTTTGCACCAGTTGGAACACCCATCGGATCTAGTGATGTTGGAACCCAACTTTCAAAATTATCTTTTTCTCTTAAGTAAACTGTCGCAAAAACGTTGCTTGAAACAGAAAAAATTAGGATAGTTGTGATCAGTAAAATAGGCATAAAGACTGCTGTTTTGTATTTAACACGTTTTATCCAAAAAGCAAGACCTGAAAATAACGTACCCCATAAGATGCCCCAAAATGCAATATAAGATGCTGCAAATGTGATGCTCATTTGTTGACAAGGATAACGAATTCTATCTGGTTTTGGTAGAACTCTTACAAGGAACCATATTATGCAGGCAATTCCGACTAAGTGAAACATTATACTATAAGGGTTTGCTTTTTTTGTTAAAAGATTTATTTTTATCTTATGAAAATAACTTTTCATATGATTTTTACCTCTAACCATATATATCGTAAACAATTATACATTTAAAAACTTAACAGTTGTTAACTTTTTTTACCATCTGATACGAAAATTGTAATAAGTAATAAAGAAAAACTTTTTATACAATTAGGAGTATAATTATAATATGGGGTCTAGTATGGTAATTATATGACTTTTAAGGTTTCCTTTCCTTATAGTTTTTCTTACCTCCCTAATACTAGGCCCCCTTTAAATATTCTCTAAAATAAAATATGAAAATCATTTTTATAATATATTGTTTAACTTGTTAACTAAGAATTTAATATAAGTTAAATTTTTACATCAAAATCACTAAAAATTTCAACGTAAATGCAAGAAAGTTTAAAACCAAAA
>MUGC01000207.1 GCA_002900535.1 Thermoplasmata archaeon M9B1D
TTTTGAATGGATTGCAAATTTTTTCTTGTTAGTTGGACCCTTTTTTATTCCAGCACTCTTACTACTTTTATATTTGTTTTTATTAGGAATCCATGGTTTTGATACAGTAACACCAACATACCTAGCGGATTTGAAATACACCTTTGGTGGCCAAATAACAGCATTTGGAACAAATCTTTACAGGTTTTCAAAAGGTTTTTTCACGTTTCTCACAAATATTGATCTATTACATCCAGGTCATCTCGGGTTTCTAATTATAATGATTTTCTTGGGACTTGGCATTCGGCCAAGCCACGTTGGTGAACAAAAAATTGACAAGGTCGACATGATATATGATCTTAGAAACATATGGAATTTAATTACACAAAAAAAGCGTTATATTTTCATTTTAATTCTTTCATGTTATATCTTCTCTTATATTTCCTTTTTACTTGATTCAAACTGGTACGTGATTTTATTTTCAATATTTGGCTGGCTTTCTATTATATCAATTATATCATTAATTATAACACACCTATTGTTGCTTTTAATTAAAACAACAGATGAAATAGAGGGAAAAAAGAAATATCTTCCTTATATTTCCATGCCTTTTTCATATATATTAATGCGTTTGCTGTTATTTTATATAAAAACAGAATATGATCTTAGTATTTCGCTACTTGTAATGATTTTATTAACTGTTTTAATAATATTTTATATTAAAGAAGGAAAGACCAATAAATTTAAATTCAAACATAGTATAAAATTATTTAAGAGGAAAAATGAGGAGAAAGAGAATGAATGACGATGAACTTTTAAAAAACGAGAGTGTTGAAAAAATATTGTCACCACATCCACTTTCATTTATGAAATACCAATCAATATGCCTGTTTTTGATTATATGGGGTGCAGTACTTGCTTGGCTTGTTAATGCTTCTAAATGGCATAATTCTTTATTTGCAGAGTTCTATATGACTGTTGTTGTCTGGGCGATTGTGATTTTAATAATAGGTGTAGTTGCATCACTTACAACTGTACGTTGGAGTATTTTTTTCATGTATCTTGGAATAGTACTCGGTGGTTTAGGACTTATGTTTTGGCAAGGATGGCAAAATGCTGCAAATATTTTCATTCCAATTTATACTGTTTCGGTTTCATTTATTGGTTTTTTATTGGTTGAGTTATACCGTCGATCACATAAATATATAATATCAAACCAAAGAATCACATTTAAAGGTGGAATTATCACAAAAGAAGAAAGAACATTGCGTTATGATAAAATTTCAGATATTAACGCAAAACAGGGGATAATTGGACAAATATTTGGTTTTGGAACAATAATACCAATAAGTCAATCAGGTTTCGGCCTAGGCGCCGATAAAACATTTGCCGCAGGAGGCGTCCAGCTCGGTGAAAAAAAAGCGAAGCTCTTTGGGTTTGCAGGCGGAGAAAAAGAGCTACAAACACCAAGAGCAAGAAGCTACTATGAACTACATGGAGTTTATCCTTATAAGGAAGTAAAAAAACTAGTAGAAGAACTGGTGCAGGGGAGTGTTATCACGCAATATCAACAGGAACAAGTATCATTCCAAAAAGAACAAGTTGATATCCAAAAACAAATGCGTGATCTTCTAAAAATGCAAACTGAACCAGATGAGAAAGAACCACCAGAGGAAGAAAAAGATAAAAAAAAGATACCAGAGTAGTTTTTCTGGGGATATATTTATAAAATCTATTTTATTCCATTGGTAGCATGGTCCCCAAAAAAGTATTTTTTACTAAAGGCGTAGGTAAACATAAAAATCAACTACAATCTTTTGAGCTTGCACTCCGTAATGCAGGTATTGAAAAATGCAATATTGTTAACGTTTCTAGTATTGTACCACCAAATTGTAAAATAATTTCACGTGAAAAGGGGATTCAAGAACTAAAATCGGGTGCAATTACATACTGCGTTATGTCTCGCAATAATACTAGCGAACCAAACCGCCTAATAGGATCAGCTATTGGTGTTGCAGTTCCTCGCGATAGAAAACATTATGGATATATATCTGAACACCATAGCTTTGGTGAAGTTGCTCAAAAAGCAGGTGATTACGCTGAGGATTTAGCTGCCTCTATGCTTGCCACCACTCTTGGTTTAGAATTTGACCCAGATAAAGCATGGGATGAAAGAAAACAAGAATACAAAATGAGCGGACGATTTGTTAGAACCCAGAGTGTTGTTCAAACAGCTCAAGGAGATAAAAACGGTTTGTGGACTACAGTTCTTGCAGCTGCTGTTTTTCTAGAAGAAAAATAAATATAAAATATATATTTATTTGAGTTATTTTTGAGATATTTTTAAGTTACTTTTAAAAAGGTTTTTATATATAGGGTTTTGTTACCAAGGACTATCTTATGGGAGAGTTAATTTATGATAAAAGAATTCAACAAATGGTTTGAAGATTTAACAATAAAAGACGTGCCAAGTGTTGGTGGAAAAAATGCATCACTAGGCGAAATGATAAGAAGTCTTGGTCAAAAGGGAGTAAACGTTCCCGGGGGTTTTGCTGTAACAGCTTATGCCTATAAATATACCATTGAAAAAGCAGGAATTGATAAAAAAATTCGTGAAATCTTATCCGATCTGGATACGAGCAATCTAAAAAATCTTGCTGAAAGAGGCGAAAAAATCCGCGAATTGATTAAAATGACACCATTGCCATCTGAATTACAAGAAGATATAGGCAGACATTACCGTGAGATGGAAAAACGATATGGAAAAAACTGTGATGTAGCTGTGCGAAGTAGTGCAACAGCAGAAGACCTACCTGACGCGAGTTTTGCAGGGCAACAAGAAACTTTTCTTAACGTACAAGGTGAAAAAGATCTGCTAGAAAAAGTTAGAGAATGTTTTGCTTCACTTTTTACAAATCGGGCGATATCATATCGTGTTGACAAGGGTTTTGATCATTTTTCTGTATATTTATCTGTGGGTATACAAAAAATGGTAAGATCAGACTTAGCAAGTAGTGGTGTAATATTTAGTATTGATACGGAAAGTGGTTTTAGAGATGCTGTATATATAACTGGAGCATATGGCCTAGGCGAAAATGTTGTACAAGGAGCGGTAAATCCTGACCAATTTTATGTATTCAAACCAACCATGAAAGACGGTTTTAAGCCAATACTCGAAAAAAAAGTTGGAACCAAAGAAAAAAGAATGATATATGATGAAAAAGGAACCATAAATCAAGATGTTAACAATGAAGATCGTAGGAAATTTGTAATAAACGATGACGAAATCATAAAGCTAGCAAAATGGGCAACAATTATTGAGGATCATTACAAAAAACCCATGGATATAGAATGGGCAAAAGATGGACAAACAGGTGATTTGTATATTGTTCAAGCCCGTCCAGAAACAGTTCACTCTCAGAAAGATGCTGCTGTTATGCAAACCTTTGTATTGGAAGAGAAAGGGAATATTCTTGTTGAGGGGGAAGCTGTTGGTAGCAAAATTGGGCAGGGGGTAGTAAATGTAATCCATGATGCAAAAGATATTAGCAATTTCGAAAAAGGACAAGTTCTAGTGACAGATATGACTGATCCTGATTGGGAGCCGATCATGAAAATTGCTGGTGCAATAGTAACAAATCGTGGTGGAAGGACATGCCATGCGGCAATAATCTCAAGAGAACTTGGTATACCTTGTGTTATTGGAACAGGCAATGGAACTGAAATAATAAAAAGTGATTCACAAGTAACAATAGACTGCAGCGAAGGAGTCGGCCGCATTTATGATGGTTTATTGAAATTCCGTGTTGATGAGCTAAAACTTGATCAACTACCTAGAACAAAAACTCAGATTATGATGAATGCAGGAGTTCCTGAAAAAGCATTTACTCAAGGGCAAATTCCAAACGATGGAGTGGGTTTGGCTCGTGAGGAATTTATAATCAATTCATATATAGGTATTCACCCGCTTGCATTAATTGAATATGAAAAACTTAAAAAAATGGCATTTGAAAATCCAAAGATTGCAGATGTTGTAAAAGAAATAGATAAAAAAACAGCAGGATATGAAAACAAAGTAGAATTTTTCGTAGATTCTCTGGCACGTGGCATCGCAAAAATTGCCGCTGGTTTTTACCCAAACGATGTAATTGTTCGACTGAGTGATTTTAAAACAAATGAATATGCAAACTTAATAGGTGGCTTCATGTATGAACCAGAAGAACACAACCCTATGATAGGATGGAGAGGTGCATCCCGTTATTATGATGAAAAATTCAAGCCAGCCTTCGGACTTGAGTGTAAAGCAATAAAAAAAGCTCGAGAGGAAATGGGTCTAACAAACATTAAACCCATGATACCCTTCTGTAGAACACCGGAGGAGGGGAAAAAAGTAATAGATATAATGAATGAATATGGATTAAAACAGGGCGAAAGCGGTCTTGAGTTCTACGTCATGTGCGAAATCCCGTCAAATGTAATAGTTGCAGATCAATTCGCAGATATTTTCGATGGCTTTAGCATAGGATCAAATGATTTAACTCAACTAACACTTGGCCTTGACAGAGATTCGGATCTTGTTTCACATATTTTTGATGAAAGAAATGATGCAGTAAAAAGACTTGTAAAACAGGTAATAGATACTGCACATTCTCATATACCTCGCAGAAAAGTAGGTATCTGTGGGCAAGCACCTTCTGATTTTCCTGAATTTGCAGAATTCTTAGTGGAATGTGGAATTGATAGCATTTCATTAAATCCAGATACCGTTGTTAAAACTAGGTTAATAATCGCAGAAGCAGAGCAAAGACTTAGCAAAACGAAATTGTAAACTAAATTCCTTCAAAAGTTTTATCTAACTTAAAACATTCAAGAAAAAACATGGAAGTTGTTCCATTAATAACAATGAAAGATCGTAAAATCTTAAATTTGCAAGAGAAACTTGACAGAATCAACCAAGAACAA
>MUGC01000208.1 GCA_002900535.1 Thermoplasmata archaeon M9B1D
TTCTAATGCCTTAAGAAGTTTTTCGTATGTTGGTTTCTGTGGAGCATTATTGAGTCCAACTAAATTTTGATTTTGTATATATGGATTTGAATAATATCCATATCCACTAAGTCCATTATATAATCCTTTAGCAAATTCCATTACGGTGTTTACCTCTTCCTTAGAAGCTACATATTCATTTTGTTCTTCACTCACCTTATCTCCTCCTTCCTGTTATTTTATAGTTTAGCTAAAAATGACCAAGCCGAAATATCTTCATTATCATATTGTTGGTCATCCTTTATATATTTATTTGATAATTTTTCAAAGAAGTAATTAAGCATAGTCATACTCATATATCTATCTTTTGTTTTTGACCTATCTTCCTCTACTTTTATTATTCCACCAGTATTTTTTACACTTAATGCCACAGACTCATTTATCATAAATCTAGTCTCCTTAAATGGCAATAATATTCTAGCTTTTTCTTCTGGAGATTTTAATATCCATTTGGCGTCTCTATCTAATAAAATGGATTCCATCTCTGCATCATCTCTTAAAAATTCTATATTACTATCTTTTAACGTTTTCTTCATACTAAGATGCATTTGACTATTAATTTCAGAAGTTCCAGCAACTACTATTATAACTGGTTCTGCTTCTTGCGAAATTGTTCTTGATATTTTATCATTTACTACTGTATCAGAACTTATTTGTAACGTTTTATCTGTACATACAGTCCATGCTGGATATGTTTTATTATATTCATCATCAAATGTTTCAACTGTAAGCATATCATAAATTACATTTCCCACTCCTTTGCTATCCATTACAAAGTAAGAACATTTATATTCATAAAATAATCTTTTCATTAATACAACTTGTTTTAATGAGTTTAATCCATTCTTTGCAGATATGTATTCTATCTTTTTATTAAATATTTCAGTGTTCATAGCACCTAATGTAAAAACGGTATTATCATTATCTTTTCCACTTGAAACAGCTATATCTACAGACATTGCCCTTATATCATTTTCGTCAAATTCAAAAGAATTTTCTTCTGATTCTAGTACTTCAAATCCATTTCTAGGCAAAAATACTTTTGTTAATGTTTGCATTTTATGAAAATCATCAAATGAGAATAAACTGTCTTCATTCTCACCTAACCATAAATTCTCATATTCCATGGCAAAATCATATTCATTTGTATTTTTCTTTCTTGTCTTTAACTGTTTCTTTGTTTGTATTCCACTAGCAACGGCAGTATATATATCACCAGCAAAGAATCCATATTTTACATCTTTATCTTTATAATGACCATTTACAGTATCTCTTAAATATCTCCATAACCAACTATCTTTTGTTCTTGCTGAACTAAGAAAAATCTGTTTTGGCTCAATAAATAATCCATTCTTGTTATATGGTTGTAAAAATGGTTCTGTTATAGAATCATAGTATTTTTTCTTAACCAATCTTGCTTCATCCGTTATTACAATTACACAACGCTCACCACGCCCTGTTTCGTCACAAGCAACTGTCATAATTCTGCTACCATTACCATATTCAACCACTCTACCTTTTGTAGTAGCATTATTTTTAAATGTAATATATCCATCGGCTCTAAGTTGTTTCATTACTTGACTTATACCCTTATCGTCGCTAGATAATTCTCTATCTATTTTTTCATCTATAATCTTGTTTGCTTGACCTAATGATAATGATGTAATTACAATATCTATTCCAGCTATCAATAAAGCTAGGTTATTTGCGAGTATTCCCGTAGTAAAGGTTTTACTCAGACCTCTACTCGCGATAATCGTCTCTATGTCGTTATTCCAGCATCCCATTATTATTTGTTTCTGGAATGTTTTTAATTTTATTCCAAGGTAATCTTCTGTAAATATATCAAGATTGTTTAGATAAAACATCTGCCACTCAACAGTATTTAAATCATCCTCTTTTTTATTATATATCTTATTGCTTGTATTTCGTTCATTCTTTAATACTTTGTTTATATCTTTTTTATCTAAATTACTCAACTTCATAGGCATCTAAATCCTCCTGTTTTATATCGAAGTCTCTATGACCTACTAAAGTTTTTCCTAATGGTCTATAAACCATATCTTTTTCATATTTCATCAATTTGTTTAAATCATATTTAACTGTTGGTTCTTTATAGAAATCTTTAACATTATTTTCATCAACTAATTTAATTTTTTCAAATAATGCCTTTTGTGAAATAGTTTTGGGCTTATTGTCTTCAAAATTATCTAATTTTAAATCTTTTGCATTTTTGCTAACTCTATTTTGAACTTTTGTTAAATCTTCACTTCCATCATATCTTCCTTCTAGTATTTTTCTAAGAATTAATCTATCTCTACACAAGTCTCTGTATAAATCTGGTTGATATGCATTTATAAATTCTACTCCTTGAGTATATTCTTTAAATCTATCTTGTAGGAATATATAATCTTCTGCCGTATCTTGTATTCCCCATACTACTTGCAACGATTCTAATTCTTTTTCTATTTTATCTCTTTGTTCAATTTTGGTATCTATTTCTGACAATCCAGTATCACTATAACTGAAATCTAAACAAGTACCATATTTGGTTGTTGCTTTATTTAACTCCCCTATGTATTTGCCCATATAATTTTTACTCAAATTTAAGAAATCTTGATTGCTTCGTTTTTGTTTTAATACATATTCGAATAAATCAATCTTAAATGGAATATCTAATTTTTGGCAAGTATAATATGTTGCTTTCTGAAAATCATTTGATGACTCATAATAATATTCAAATATCTTCTGAGTACAATCTTTACAA
>MUGC01000209.1 GCA_002900535.1 Thermoplasmata archaeon M9B1D
ATGGTTGTGTTCCAAATCAGATCTCTAATAATAAAATATATGGAGTGTCAATTGGTGTTCAGCTTAATGGATGTACGAAGAATACATTAGTGATATATAATAAAATGTACTGGACAGGTTCTGGTCATACTGCAGTATTACTTACACCATTTGTAGATTGTGAACCAACAGTTATTATTATTAACTATAACTACTGGGGTGCGCCCTGCAGTGTTAATGTTGGTGTAGAGAACCAAGGAACAGAACCAGTTGATGCTAGATATAACTGGTGGGCTGAACAGGATGGACCTTCAAGTCTTGATAGTAACAATCCTAACCTTGATACTACTACAGGTCGTCCTGCTAATGGACTCGGTGATAAAGTCATAGGTCCAGTAAGGTTTGACCCATGGTATGGTGTTGATGCATATGCTACTGCATCAAAACACAATGTAAATATAGGAGAATCAATACTTTTTTCAGCGGCGAATAGTTTTTCATGGGATGAAGATGGAGACAACTCAGGTGAGATTTCTTATAAATGGACCTTTGGAGATGGAGTATATAGTTTTTCAAAAACAGTAAGCCATGTATATAACACACCGGGAACATATCAAGTTATTTTAATGGTGGAAGTAGCAGACTATAATTTAGATCCAGACTTTGTTTCAGGGTTCTTAAGAGATTACGACTACATAACAATAACAGTTACATAAAAAAAATAAAATTTAAACCTAGAGGCTGAAGAAGTCTCTAAGTTTTTCTATTTCTGGATTAACGATACCACATTTCTCTGCCTCAAACATTTCTTCAAGAAGAAATGATTCTGCGAGAAAGCCATAGAATAATTTATTAAAATCTTCTACAAATCCTTTTGCATGTTTAATACTAGGAGCAGCAAAGCAGACTATCCAATCGAAGACGCCATTAGTATAGAAACTATTTTTTATTTCAACTCCTGCTTCTGAAGACTTCTTTGCTAAGTCCCTGTTAATAATTTTTTCAATTAATGTGCTATCGAGAGGTTTATTATTTCTTTTAACTAATAATATATATCCTTTTTTGTCTTGTTTTTCGTCATCAATAATTGCTACATAACCCCATATTGTATTGTTTTTCTCCAAATTTTTAATGATTCTCCAGACTTTTTGTCTTGAAAATTTACAAGTTTTTGCAATTTCATTAACACTTTTATTTGCATTTCTTGAAAGTTCATCGAGTATTCTTTTTTCATCTGCCTCAATTTGTCTATTACTATTTTTTGCCATTAAATAAGAAAATATAATTCTAATATATAAATATATTCTATATTAGTTTACAATTTGTAATTAAGTGTTTTATTTTTTTTAAAAAATGTTACATTAGTAAGTATAATAATTAAAATTTTAGTTAAATAACTTTTAAATTTGTATATTTTAGTTGTTTCAATTGCTATGCGATACTTATTTAAGTATGTTGTAGTCATCTTATAATAAACAATAAATTTTCTAGAGGTTTTTCTACTATTTAAAAATTTAAGTTTTAAAAAATATAATTAAAGAAAATGTTTAATTTAACCAAAATTTTTTAACTTCAATAATGAATGTCAAAAATCATGCTTGAAGGAAAAAAAGCGTTAATTACTGGTGCATCACGTGGGATAGGTAAAGCAATTGCGTTAAGTTTTGCAGAAAATGGTGCGTATGTTGGAATAAATTATAAAAAAAGTGATAAAAAAGCACAAGGAATTTTGAATTTAATAAAGAAAAAATGTGGAGATGGGCTTCTTTTGAAAGGTGATGTTTCAAATCCTGATGATGTAAAAAAATTTGTAAAAAAATTTGCAGATAAAACAAAAAATATTGATATTCTTGTTAACAATGCTGGGGTTTACTATAGAAATAGTTTTGAAAAAATTAAACAAAAAACTTGGGATGAAGTAGTTTCTACTAATCTTTCAAGTTGTTTTTATGTAACAAAAGAAGTTATTCCTTTTATGAAATCTGGTTCAAGGATAATATTTGTAAGTTCTCAGATGGCATTTAAGGGGTCGCCGCATGGTTCTGATTATGCGGCAACAAAGGCAGGTATGCTTGGTTTTATGAGAAGTCTTGCGCTTGAGCTTGCAGCTAAAAAAATTCTTGTTAATGCTGTTGCGCCTGGGACAATTGATACAGATATTATAAAGGATTACACAAAAGATATGAAACAGAAAAGAATAAATGAGATTCCTCTTAAAAGACTAGGGAAACCTGAAGATATTGCAAATGTTTGTTTGTTTTTAGCATCTGATATGTGTAGTTATATAACAGGTGAAACAATAAACATAAATGGTGGATTATACATTCATTAAAAGGAGTTATTTGTTTTTTTTTATTTTTATAGGAGTGAGAATACAAAAATTCAAATACTTCTTTTTTTATTATAATTGAATTATGCAGCAAGATCAACCAGAGAAAAATAAAGAAAAAATGTTTAGAGTTATAATGGTAGTTGTTTTAGCAGCAATAATTATTATTTCAGTTACATTTGTAATTATCAACAATAATCAAAATGAGGATGAAGATGTATTGGAGACATATGTTGATAAGAGTAGGGAGGAGATTTTTAGTCTTTTGAATAAATCAAAAGAATATGATGAAGTTAATGAAGAATTTGTTTATAATATATCAAAAATTCATCTGACAATTGTTGACTGTCGGAGCTTGGATGGTTGGTGTACTTGTAGGTTTAATACTGAGGGGCATCTGCCTGGTGCTACTTTATTACCTGCGCGTAGTAATTATACTTCTTTGTATTATAATGTGACTAATGATAAAAATGATATTTTGATTTATACTACAG
>MUGC01000210.1 GCA_002900535.1 Thermoplasmata archaeon M9B1D
CTTCTAAAGAATTATTTGAAATGAATGGTTCTAATAAGCTAGAAATTATGCCTGAAAGTATGAGATAATATGTCAATTCTAGGAGTTATACCAGCAGCTGGTGAAGGTAAGAGATGGGGAGGATATTTAAAAGAATTTCTCCCAATTAATGAAGAAGAAAAAGTTATAGACCATCTAATAAGAAGTATGAAATTAGCTGGTGCTACAAAGTTTTTAGTTATATCTAATCCAGAAAAGATAGCAGCTCATTCAAAGTATTTATCTAGTAGATACGATAATATTTTTTATATCATGCAAACAAGACAATTAGACATTTGGGGAGCTATGCTAGCTAGTTTACCATTCTCAGAAGATTACAATTTATTTGGTTTTCCAGATACTTATTTTGATACAGATGCTTATAATTTTAATTACCAAGCTAGGGTATTTGGTAAAGCGGAAAACTTATTTATAGGTATGCATGAGACAAATATGCCTGAAAGGTTTGGTGTATTGTATAATAACAAGATGGTTGATAAGAGAACAGATTTACCAAAAGATACTTATCTAGCTTGGGGACCATTAATATGGACAAAAAACGTAGCGAATTATTGGTTAGAAAGAGATAGAAAAGCACCGATATTACATTATAATGATGCAATAAATTTAGTAATGGATAAGTTTGGTTACAAAATTTTTAAAATAAAAAGTTATATAGACTTTGCTAGCTGGAAAGACTATTTAATGTTTTTAGAAAGGATAATATGGGATACAGATTCGGACAATTATCAGTAGTATTAATGATATGGAATAGAAATTATAATAATAGATTATTTCATTTTTTAACTACTTTGGGAAAATTTCAAAGTATTAAACCAGCTGAAATAATTGTAGTTGATACGAGTAATAGAAGAGATATACAAGAATCCATAGAAGATGATGTACTAAGATCAGATAATTCATCAGTTTTATTAATAAGAAAAGCTATGGATTTTCCACATAAAGCATTGGCTTTAAATATTGGTATAAGAGCAACTGATTCTAGTAGTAATTATATTTTAACTACAGATGTTGATATGGTATTTCCACAGAATTGGATTGAAAATTCATTTAATTATGTAGGAGAGGATACTTTAGTATTATCAGAACCATCAAAATTACCACAAGAATTTAACAAAGAATTACCTAAAATAAACTGGAATGGAATAAATTGGGGTAAATTATATAATCTATCAGTACCTTGGGGAAAAGCTGGTGGACCAGGCAATGGACAAATACTTCCTAGAGACTGGCTATTTGATGTTAGAGGATATAATGAGATATTCAAAGAAGGTCAAGATGCTTATGATATGGATATGTGGAGGAGAGCTAAGAAAGCTGGCTTGAATATACGCTGGTGGGGTAGAAGATGGAATCAATTCTTACACTTGTGGCATCCAATCTCTGAGTGGAAGGGTAAAAATCACAAATATGTAAATGCACAATATAATAAGAATGATCCAAATGTTATAGTAAACAAGGATAACTGGGGTGAGTTTTGAAAAAACAGCTGGTGCTATTATTTGTTTTAATAGACCAGATTATACTAAACAAGTATTAGATTCTTTAGAAAAATGTGAAGAATCTAAGGACATAGATTGGTATATTTTTCAAGATGGTATAACAAATCCAATAACTGGAAATTCTTATGCAGTTGAAAAAGAAGTAAAAGCTGTAGAAAATATTGTACTAAATAGTAATTTACCCATAAAAAAGTTTACTCAAAGTGAAACAAATATAAGTATACCCCAACAAAAATATTTAGCACACCAGCTTTTTAATGAGTATGATTTAACCATATTTTTTGAAGATGACTTAGTTGTTAGTCCTTATTATATAAGATTATTATTAATAATGGCTAACCAATATCCAGACAAATTAGGTAGTTTATATAGACAAAGAAATAGAGGAAATAATTTATATAGATTAGAATATTATAGCGGTGCTAGACTGTGGGGTTATTATATGTCTAGAGATGTATATTCTAAAATAGAGAAAGAGTATACTGAATACTATAATCAAATAAAAAAGATTGATTATAATGTTAGATGGCAAACACCTAATATAAGAAAAATTTTTACATATCCTACAATAATGCATGATGTTACATTAACAAGAGTATGTAGAAAAGTAGGTGCTAGAAAATTATATCCATACATATCTAGAGCAACTTATATAGGTAAAAATGGTGCTATAGCGTACAGGTCAGAAAAATTTTGGCATAAAAAAGGTATGCATCTACAGCCTAGTAATATTTTTTATAAAGAAGATAAGGAATTGAAAGGATTTAAATTATGAATGTAGGAGTAATAATTGTAGGTATAGGTCAATGGGAAGAATATACTAAACCATTAGTATTATCAATTAAAGAACATGAACCTAATGCAACACAGATTATTGTAAATAATGGTTGTAGGTATACTTCAAGTGATATTAAAAATAGTTTAAATGTATTTACTTGTAATGTTTGGAAAGGTTTAGATACAATAAAACCAGTATCTTATGCTGAAGCTATAAATAGTGGAATAAAGAGAGCTGTAAATGTTTTTAGTTATAAAACTCCAGATTGGATAATAATTACCAATAATGATGTAATTTGTAATGCACCATTTATAGAATATTTAGAATCTTTAGATACAAATTCTTTATACGGAAATAAAATACATACTTCTCATAAAGTATTTAAATCTCCTACACCTTGGATAGATGGTTGGATTTACGCTATTCCATATAATATACTTACACATGTAGGTTTATGGGATAAGAAATTTAAGATAGCTGG
>MUGC01000021.1 GCA_002900535.1 Thermoplasmata archaeon M9B1D
TTAGTTATTAGGTGGAGGTATTAAAGTGAAAAAAATAAAAAAACATATTTTTTTGGCAATAACATTTGTAATTGTAGGGCTATTGATTGCAAGTACGGTGAGTATTCCAGCGTTTAGAATAGATAAAAATGAAAACAATTTAAATATTAAATTAGTGCAAAATGAGTTAAGAACTGAGACTTTAAAATGTAGAAGCTTTAATGACCGATTAACTGTCGTTCCACAAACTACTGCGATTCCTGAATTTCAATATGAAGGAGACCAGTTATCTCCTGCTTTTGATATTGGTGAAACGGGCGCTTTTATGGCAGCATACCGTGATTCAGAAGTTGATAATATATATTGGACTTACACAAATGAAAACGCTGTCTATTATAGTATAGAGGAAGGTGGTGATTATCCCTCAGTTAAACTATGGGATGGAACAAGATTCTTTGGTACGTTTGTTCCAAGTCCTTATGATAGCTATGGAGGTGTCGTTTATCTTTTTGAAACTACAGATCCAACAGATTGGGATAACCAGTACAGTCTCGTTGGTTGGGATTGGTCAGATTTACCAGATTATCCTGGAGAACTTTTGTGGCATGATATTATAGATATAGAAATTGCTTGTGATAACTCTAAAGAAAACTGGGAATGGGGTTATATTTCATTTGTTGGAGATACAAATTATGGAGATGGAGTAACAGAAGGACCGTTTATAACATATCCAACTTCTGAAGATGGTTATGCAACGATTTCATGGTATATAGGCCTTGATGGATGTGCTCATACAGATAATGTAATCGATCACGTGTCATACAAAGCATATGCTGTTTATGATTTTTTAGACCCAGAAGATGATACATGGAAGATTGTAATTCGTCTAGATTATTATGATAACTGGGATAGAGATGGTACTGCATATGTTTATACTGAAGATACTGACATGCAGTACCCAGCGGTTGCGGCAAATGATGGAGATCTTTTGGTAGTTATGGAATCAGATGATGGCGGAGATAAAGATATAATATGTTTCTATGGAACAAAACTTGAAACTTTAGCTGATAGTGTTGTAGTGCACACAAGTGATGATGAAAGATACCCTGATATTTCTCATCTTACTGGAGATACGTATCTTTGTACTTTCACAAAGAATGGAAACATGTGTGCTGTAATTACTGAAGATGCAGGACAAACATGGGGCGAGCCGTTTCAAATAAATGACAACGATAATGTTGTTATTTCTGGATATAAATATTCGGATCTATCATCAAATGGTTTACAAGCAATGTGGCAAGAACAGGGTTACGATAGTGATATATGGTATGGATCTGCAACTGGAAGTGAACCACCACAGGCACCATCAATTAGTGGACCATCGAGTGGAAAACCTAATAAAGAATATGATTTTACTTTTACCGCTACTGATCCTGAGAGTGAACAAGTATACTATTATGTTGACTGGGGTGATGGAACAAATAGCGGTTGGGATGGACCATATAGTTCAGGGGGATCAGCAATGCTTTCTCATACGTGGACTGAGAAAGAAAAATTTACAATAACAGCAAAAGCAAAAGACGCAATTGGAAACATTGGGCCAGAATCGATATTTTCATTTAGCACACCAAGAAACAAGGGAATTTTCTATGACTTTATAGCAAGGTTCCCCATACTCAGCTATCTCTTAGGTTTGTAAATATCTAAAATCTTATTTCTTTTATTTTATATTTTTATATTGTAAATAGTAAAGAATCAAAAGGCTTATAAATTAACAGTTGTTAAATATATTTGGTTTTAGGTGGAGGTGAATTGAAATTATGAATTCAAAAATTGGTAAAATTGGAGCAATTGTTTTAACAATTTTTCTATTTGGTAGTATGGTTACACTACCAATAAGTGGTGCGATTTCAGAAAAAAATAATGAATTAATAGAATTGATAGATGATTTTTGGGAAAATAATAATCCTCAAGCAGAAAACACAGATGAAAGAGCTTGGCTTGATGATTACTTTAGAACCGATGAATCAAACCTGAATCTTGCGTCTGATCAAAATGATATGGGATTTTATAATGATGCAGGTGATCAAATTACCAGGTCTATATATATTTATGTTGGTGAACCAACTGATGCAGCACCTGGTAGAACTCGTGTTGGATATCTAGATCCTAACGGTGGTGATGACGATGATTTCTATAGATTCCCCGTGTGTAACGGACAAAAAATTAGTTATACTTTTAGCACAAGTCAGGGTTATAGCTGTGAAATTTTAGATAAAAGCGGTAATCCAGTTGCAAATGGTGCCACAGTAACTGTAACAGACTGGTTTTTTGCACATGTTTATACCAATTCCGGTGGAGATCTTGGAGAATATAACCTAGATATAGCCTTAACCGGACAAAATGATGCAGGAACAGGAACTGACGCAGGAGATGATATAGGTCAGGCAATAAGTATAACTCCAGGAACTTATGAAGGATATATGGATAAGGATGATTGGGAAGACTGGTATAGTTTTTCTGTTAATTCTGGTCAGGGTATTTTTGTAAGTGTCGAAGAATTTGATAAAAGATACGCCGATTTTGATATTCATTTGTATAATCCTTTGGGTGAGCATGTACTTTCTGCGATGTATTATGGTGCAGATAAAGTATACACAGGCTCATATGAAGCAGATAAAAGACTACAATATCCTGCTGATATGACTGGTACTTGGAAGATAAAAATTGATATGTTCCCTGGGTGGGATACAAGTAAATGGCCTGATGATTACTTTTTGTATGGTTCAGGTCCTTATGAGCTTGGATTAGAAATTGGTGGTACAGCACAGTCACCGCCTGATCCAGTCCCTCAACCTGATATTACACCAAAAGCTCAGACGTTTAAAATTACAAATGATGCAAATAGTAATAGCGATGAATATGCTTTTTTAGCAGCTGTTCCTTCTGCTATTTATAAACAAGGGGGCGAACAGTACGTATCTCCAATTGTTTATATGGATGATGACAGTGTAACTTCTTGGTTTGGGACTGCACAGGATACAACAGATTATCTTTTAGATGATTGGGATGCTTATCTTAGTAGACATGGAATGACTGCTGTTGAATACGAGGTAGATAGTGATCCAATTATAGCTGCAGCAGATATAGCTACAACATGTTGGGATTATTCTGATACAGCGGTTCTTGCAATGGATGGAAGTGAAATTGTTGATGATGAAACAACTAACATTGATAAGGATGCAACATTGAAGGTTGTAACAGATAAGACTATTTTAACTCCAGGGGATAGCAAATTCCAAGATTTTCCTTCAGAAAATTCTTATCAGATGTGGGTTGGAAAAAACTGGGGAGCAATGACTATTTATGCATATGGTTCTGATTGCCCAGAAATTGGTCTTATTACAACAAAATATGAGATAGGAGCCTACGAAGACTGGCCTCATCCATATGATTCACCCGGAGATAACACAAACATATATTTCCCGATAGCATTACCAGGATTATACTGGCCTTATCTTGAAGCATCAACTGGTTTTGACACATTTGAAATAACAAAATACTCAGGTGATAGATACAAAATACCTATAACAAATACGGATACAAGTATCGAAGTAACAGTTACAACTGATTCTGATAGCTATCTAGAAGTGTTTTTAGTAGACCCTCAGGGAAGTATTAGAAGACCCAATATTCCAATGTGGAATGGAGGGCCTATAAACCCGATACATATATGGAATGGGGATCATCATAACGGTTTTGAGGATTGGAGACGATGGGAACCTGAATATAGTAAAGAACACAAAGTCGAAATTAATTATCCTTCAGAGGGGAAATGGACAGTTATTGTAGCACCACACTACCCATATGGTCAAGAAAAAACAAGTGATTCAATACCTTATCATATAAACGCTGTAGTTCGTGAACATAGCTCTCAGAGAGTTGATGCAGGTCTTTCTGCTGCAAATGGTGCAGTAATAGCATCACAAATACATGCTCCATTACTCTATGTAACAGAAGACTCTGTACCAGTTGAAACACAGAATGCTTTGGATAAACTGGGTGTTAAAAACATTATGTTTATCAACATAAATGATGTGAGTAAAGCACAACCAAAGGGAACAGTAAATGAAATTAATACAATGAAACAAGTTATTGCTAAAACACAGGCTTTAACGAAAGAAAATCCTGTAAAAACCTCAACAGACACAGGGAATATTATAACGGTTACATCATTTGGATCAGAGGATGGATTTTTTGCTCCAGCAGGATATATTGCAGCGTACCATGGAAGTAATGTTATAAACATTGGTGAAGCTCCCGAGGCATATAATCTTATAGACAAAGGAACGGCCTGGAGAGATTATGGTGGCGGATGGTATCATGGGATACGGGCACAAGGTCATCTAGCAAAAATGGATGAACCTATAGATATTATTCAAATCATCAAAAACTTCATTAATAATAAAGAATTCCCACCACTTGGAATAGATCAACATCTTAGATGGTGGGGCGGAGCTCATGATGCAATATATGAATGGGTAGACGACCTTGGTTTAACAGGACCAGGAAAAGAAGTTTATCTCTTTGTATCACCAAGAAATACAGATATACGCCACCCAGTAATTCGAGTCATGTCAGGAATAGGATCTTATGCAGGGCAATTTCCATTTGATACACCGGGTCTTGATGCAGCTTTGATGAGTCGTGATGTGCTTTATCCAGCAATTATCTATGCAAATCCTGGTAGAGATATTACTACTGCTCAACTTATGAACTATCCAGATGGATGGACATGGAGAACAAATGATGGTGAAACACATACAGTTTACTCTACCCGTGAAACAAAAGAATCATTTTCTTCACATGGCAGATTTTTCGAGGGACATGTAATCTGGGATAACTGGCTTGATAGAATGAACGAAGGTGTATCTTTAAATTATTACTCTGGACATGGAACAGGGGGATCAGGAATATCAGAACAATACAAAAATGTGGCAGAGCAATTCCCAGATGCGGAACTAAGACATGAAGAATTGTATGATTTTGACTGGTGGGATGCATGGCGTGGATACATGTACGATGATGCAACAACAGGTTGTGTTCGAGATGGTGGATTTACTTGGTATAACGCAAAAGAACCAAATCTTTATGATATTATTCACTTTAAATGGGTAGATCAACTATTCCAAAATCTACACAGTGAAATTGATCTATGGATGAGTTGTACAACAGGGCAAAACTTTGGACCAGAAATTTATCTAGAACATGGTTCTGCTTTATGGTATGGAAATGCTGGAACGGGTTTATGTCCACAGGAAGACCTTTTAGATGACCAGTGGATAAGTGCAATGATGGTGGAAGGACTCTCCATTGGAGATGCGTTTTCAACTTATGCATGGTTACATCAACGTGACTTTACAGCAAAACAAGTAGACTCCAGTATTTACAATGCAGCATTATATGGTACATCATCACTTACTGTTACTAATGTACAGGTAATATATGGTGATCCAACTCTTACATGTTACAGCCCAGAATGGATTGAGCCAATACCCTTACCATAAACCTCTTTCTTTTATTTATAGTAAAAATTAAACCCTGTAAACAAGGGGGTTAGAAGAGCATATGCATAAAAAAATAGTTATATTAGTATTTTGTATGATGCTTTTATCACCTGTTTTTGTTGCAGGCCAGAAACAATTAGTTCAAGATAATACTAATACAAATTATTTTGATGACACTCCTAACTGGCAAAATGAAAATATCTGGAGATACGACATATTTTATGAGGGAGAACTTGGAGAATCAATGACTTATTCTTTCTCATTTGAGAATCTAGAATTTACTGTAAACGAAACTGAAGGTTCAACCTATACCATAAATATAGAAGGGGAGGTGACTGGATCACTTAATTTATATGATATACAATTAATTTCAGGTACACTTAAAGATACAACAATTGCTGGAACATTAACTGTTTCCAAATCAAATATTGGAATTAGCCAAGTAGATGCACACATTGAGGGAAAAATCGCAGTGGTAGGAATACCTATTAAAACTTTTACTATGAATATTGATGTGACAGTTGACCCACCTTATTACGCTGTTAGTTTTCCAATCAGTATTGGTAAAAAATGGACTATACCTATTTCTAACGTAGATGGAACAGTTAACATTTCACTTCTTGAAAATCCAATAAATATAGATGACATCGTTGGTGGAGACAATGCTGAATGTACAGGTATGGAATCTATCAGTACTGCTGCTGGAACTTTCGACTCATATAAAATAATTACAGATGGAGATACAGAAGAAATTTACTATGCATCAGATGCAGGAAATATAGTCAAAGCATTTGGAGATATTAGCAACTTAGTCGAAATAGAACTTAAATATACAAATTTTGGCCTTAACCCCGAGGCACCTAATAAACCAAGTAAACCCAATGGACCTGCATCTGGTAAACCTGGAACAATGTATAACTATTCATCTTCAACAACTGATGATGAGGGTGATCAAATATACTATCTTTTTGATTGGGGTGATGGAACAGATTCAGGATGGAAAGGACCTTTTCTATCAGGTACTGTTTGTGAAGCTTCAAAGAAATGGAACAGCAGGGGAACATATCAAATTAAGGTAAAAGCAAAAGACATTGAAGGTCATGAAAGCCGTTGGTCTGATACACTTAGTGTCACTATGCCAAAATCTAAAAATATTGTTAATTCTTTATTTCAGAAATTTCTTGAGAATAATCATTTCATTTTTAGTTTGTTAAATAAACTATATATTGAAACCAATTAACTTTTTTTTCATTTTCTTAAAAAAATAGATATTATTATATGCTAGCTATTTGTTGAAAGAAATAAAACTAATAGGAGATAGAAAAGAAAATGGTAACTATAAAAGAGGTAAAGAGTACTATAGCGGTATCAATAGCAGCGGCCTTTGGATTTATAATCGCTTTAATCTGGAGAGACATTATTATTGGTCTACTGAACTGGAGTGGATTAAGTGTTAGCGATTTCTACAACGCTGAAGATCCTGTTATTGCAGCAATAATAGCAATTGTTGTAGCAGTAATTATAACAATAATTTGTGTAGTTGGTATTCTTTATATAACAAAATGGGGCGGAGCAGAAAAGAAATAAAATTGCTTTTCTCTTTTTTTTTTAATTTTCTTTTTAAATCTTATGAATAAAGGTTAAATATAGAGTTTATATCCCTGATGAAAAGGATTGATTGTTATGCAAGATAAAAAAGCAGATTTAGCTGGACCTGGGATTAGTACTTATGAAAAAGTTGATCAAGTCTTACCAAAGGACTACTCTTCATTATTAAGCAGGAAAGAGACACAAAAAGCGTTGTACATGATTAAACGCTATATTGAAGAGAATCTAGCAAAAGAGTTAAATCTTCAGATGGTAACATGTCCGTTAATTGTTGATAAAGAAAGCGGTTTTAACGATATGTTAGATCGTGATGGCTCAAGGACTCCTGTAAGTTTCCCGTGTGGTTTGGGACTTGATAAACCGATTAATGCACAGGTTGTTCAAGCAGTAACTAAGTGGAAAAGATGGGCATTAAAACAATATGAGATGGATGTAGGTGAGGGACTAAACACTGATATGAGGGCCATTAGGAAGGATTACTTTTTAGATCACGATCATAGCTCTTATGTTGGTCAATGGGATTGGGAAAAAGTAATAGCAAAAAAGGATAGAAACCTGGATTATTTAAAAAGTACAGTTTCAAAAATTTGGAAAGTATTGAAAGGTGCTGAAAACTATGTACTTGAACAATTTCCGAAATTAAATGATGGCAGGTATCCAAATCTACCAGACAAGCTTCATTTTATTCATGCTGAAGAAATTTTAGAAAGATATCCTAACTTGCCAAGAAAACAAAGAGAAACAGAGATACTCCAAGATTATCCAGCGGTTTTCATAATAGGTATTGGATGGGTGCTGGAAGATGGATATCCACATGAGATGAGGGCCGCAGACTATGACGATTGGGTCACGCCAACAGTCAATAATAATGGAAAACTCTATCATGGGCTTAATGGAGATATTTTAGTATGTAATCATGTAACAAAAAGACGACATGAATTATCGTCGATGGGAATACGTGTAACACCTGAAACTCTTAGGAAACAACTGGAACTAAGTGGTCTGCAAGAATATTTAGAGCTTCCTTATCATAAGATGATAATGAATAACGAGATACCTTTAAGTATAGGTGGTGGAATTGGCCAAGAAAGAACATATATGCTTCTTTTGAAAAAAGCTCATCTTGGTGAAGTAAGTGTAACAGTTTGGCCAAAGCAATTAAAAGAGATATGTGGTAAAAAAAACATACATGTTCTTGAATAATTTTTCTCTATTTTTCTATTTTTTGTAATATTTGAAAATAATTATGCTTATTATTGTAATGATTATTAGAATAATTGCTATTATGGCTGTTGTTGCAATTTCTTTTTGATCCTGTATTCTTTTAATTACTATTCCCAATAAGGCCCATATTATTACAAGGCTGTATGCAATATCTTTTCTTTTATATAGTATTATTAACGTAAGTAAGGTTGCAACGCATAATACAATAATTGTCCAAGTAACATCGCTTATTCCAAACCCATCCCAGCTTATTGTTACAAGCCATGCTGTGATATTTGCAATTGTTGCAACAGTAATCCAACCTAGATAAACACTAAAGGGTACATGGAGGAACATTTTTTCTTTTAATGGTATTTGTTGCTGACTCACGTTTAATTTTATGTAGATTGCTATCAGTGATATTAGTAAAATTAACATAGCTATTAAAGAAAGCGCTACTTGTTCATAGTGCCATAGAAATATCCATATTATGTTTGCAGCACTAGATAAAATGAATAATGGTGTTATTTTTGTAAGATATGGCATTTCAATTTTTTCTTTTTTGAAAAAATCTCTTGCTTGGTAGATTGCAAACAAGATTAGTAGGAGATATATTACGCCCCATATTGCAAATGTTATACCTGATGGTACAAAAAGATTTGGAATGTTGTCCGAAAGTTGTCCAGTGTTTTTTCCATTTATTGGCAAAATATTTGCAAGTGAATTCACAACAATTGTTAGAACAACAGTTAATAAATTACTAATTTGTAGTATTCTTTTATCCACAATTTAAACCTCAAATAACAAATAGACAAAATGCAGTATCGTTTATAAAATTTTATACTATTTCAATTATTGTTTTAATACAATCTTTGCATCAAAACAACGTCTAAACGTTTACCAAATTTAAAACCGCATTCTTTCATCAAACCAATTTTACTAAATCCAACTGATTCATGAAGATGGATGCTAACTGGATTGTTATCTGCGATTCGTGCAATAAGAAGATGAAGACCTGCCTTTTCTCCTTTTTTTACAATTTCTTGCATGAGTTTTTTACCAATTCCTTTTCTCTGATAAGTATCTTTAACATAAACAGATATTTCAGCAGTATCTGAGTAAGCACACCTATCGGACCATTTGCTTAAAGCGGCCCAGCCAACAACATCGTTATTTTCTTTTGCAACAATTATAGGGTTTTTTAAACCATGCTGCTTAAACCAAACTTTTTGTTCTTCTAATGTTTTAATTTCGGTATCAAAAGTTGCAACAGTGTTTTTAATTGCATCATTATAGATAGAAGTAATACCTGTCAAATCCTCATATTTTGCTTTTCTAATTATTAGCATATCTTAATTTTGTATATATTTAATTATATTATAAAATTAATTCTCAAAAATAAAAAGATCTAACTAGGCTTGTTCAGCCTTTTTCATTTCTTCTTCAATTATTTTGTCTAGTTGTTTGTCAACGCCTTGTTCACGAGCAATATTCTGCATATCATTGATTATTTTCTCCCAGATTACCTGTTGTTCACAGGCATAATCCCACATATCTAATCTTTTTGTACCATCTGCTTTTTTGAACTCTTCCATCATATCTTTTTTATCTTGCTCGTTCATTTTTTATTCCTCCACGAGCGCCGGTTTACCGCCTTCTTTCATCATCTGAATTCTTGCAATTTTTGACATTTGATCCATTATTTCATCCCAGATTTCTATTTGTTCTAATGCGTAAAACCACATGTCCATCTTTTTTTGAACATCTCCTTTTTTAAAATCCTCAAGAAACTCCTTTATATCTCTTTCATTCATATTGTTTGTCCCTGCCTAGAACTGTGTTCTTAAAAAATATATCATGTACTAGTTTTTAAACTCTGAGGAAAAAATATAAAAATAAAAAAAAGAAAGATTAAATTTTTTTTTATATAATAGTTGTGAATGCCCCTAATAGTCCTACTATCAGGATAATAATACCTATTATTCCTTGGAATCCACCTAGCCACTTAGCTACTTTTTCTAAATTTTTCCCTACTGCGGGTATAGCTGGTAATATTCCTACTATCATGATAAGAGCTGCAATTAATGCAACGATACCAAATATGTCCCAATAGCCCTGCCATATGATAACTATTATCAGTATTATACCGATTATTGTATCAAAGCTACCTAACCATTTTGCAAATTTTTGTAAGGTTGGAACCGCATCTAAAAAGCTCACGCATAGTATGAGTCCAGCAACTATATCCAAAATGTGTATTATCTCCATATTTTTTCCCTCCTTCTACCTTTTTAATTATATGACTTTTATCTACATTTAACTTATAATTGTTTCTATTTTAACAAAATTAGCAAAAATATATGATTAAAATATTTAATGATTCACTAAATCTATTAATTTTTTCAAACTAGCAATAGCCTGCTTTACATCATAGGATTTTACAATATATGAACCCGAAACAAACATATTAGCACCCGCTTTGTCGACAAGATGAATTGTTTTATCAGTAACACCACCGTCAACTTCTATATCCAAATCAGGTTTCAATTCTCTTAATTTTTTAATTTTATCAAGCATTTCAGGTAAAAAAAGACTCCCATAAAAACCAGGGTTAACAGTCATAATTAAAACCTGATCGATATCATCGATGTAGCCCATAATTGTTGAAAGAGGTGTCTCTGGATTTAAGACAAAACCGACATGTTTATCATTTTCTTTAGCAAGATTGACTAACTTTTTAGGTTTTTTACATGATTCAATATGGGCAAGCACCATATCAACTTTATTAATGTGCTTTTTAATCCATTCTTCAGGATTCTTTATCATCAAATGAGCTTCAAAAATGCAATCAGCTTTAGGTAGTTTAAAATCAAAATCAACAGATTTATTTGGAACAAATTTTCCATCCATAATATCTAGTTGAATTATTTCAACATATTCTTTTACTTTGTTTATTTTATCTTCAAGTTCCTGTTGTGATTTAGCAATTATTGCTGGAATTATTTTCTTTTTTAAACTCATATTTTTTCACCGTCTAGAAGTTCATCCATTTCAACTTTGTATTTCTTGAAGTTATAACATATATCCTCTCCTTTTAGATAACCTTCATGAAACT